>JBLHGN010000231.1:0-5908 GCA_047616325.1 Lentisphaeria bacterium | reverse complement strand
ATTTTTAATATATGGGGCAAGCCTCAGTATAAGCGCATTAAAAAAGTGTTTATGGGGGACGCCGGTTCCATGTTTTTGGGTTTAGTTGTAGGCGTTATCATTATTCAGGGTTCGCAAAAGTCGGCGCCAGCGTTTTTGCCTGTTACCGCGCTGTGGCTGGTGTTGCTGCCCATGACCGACATGTTCACCATCATGTACCGACGTATGCGTCGCGGCAAGTCACCTATGGCTCCAGACAGAACCCACATACACCACATACTTCTGCGAGCAGGCTTTTCTAAAACAAGCACTCTGTTTGTCATGGTGTTGATGCAGGTTTTTTGCGTGCTAATGGGCGTGCTCACAGCAAAAACGGGATTTAGCGAAGTTCAGTCTTTTAGCTTGCTCGTTGTAACTGTTATGGCCTACCAGCTATTTATCCGTAACTCATGGAAGTTAATTCGCTGGAACAAACGACGCTTGCTCTCGCAAGCGCAAATTTTGCTTACCCAGTAGTTAAGTCACCCTAATAAGTTTTCCTACGGGGTGCCGGTCATGCCGCCCCGGCATCGCTCGTCTTTTAGATCTCCAATTTCTTGAATGTAATAAACCGAAATGCCTTAGTCGAACCTAGTTCGTCTGTCTAATACACGGGTTCTAAAGTGTTTTTCTATTTTTAGTTGGAACGCTTTGCTGGCCGCAAACGGATGGTGGCGTGAGCTCAGTGCTTGGTGTCGTAAAGCACTGGGAGTGTTAAGCCATCTTTTGAAGGTGATGGAAATCTTGAATTGTCTTTAGATCTTCGCCCTCGGCTTGTTGTGCTTTATACAGATCCCAGCGAAGCTGAAGGTTAAGCCAAAATTCAGCCGAGACATTGAAAAACAGACCAAGACGTAAGGCTGTGCTTGGCGTAACGCCACGTTTTTGGTTAATCAGCTCATTCGGCCCATCAAAACAAGAAATCCATTGAAGTCCTAAAAGCACTTTTAATCAATTCTGTGATACCCTCGCTATGGCCGTGGAATTAATAAATGATCCCGGATGGCGAAGGATTTTGACTTAGATTCAAGGCGCTTAAAACAGCGCATAGTTATTCTAAGCAACGTTTTAAGCAACGCTGAAGCCGAGTCAAAAGACAATCTAGGTGGGATCATTTATTATTTCTGAGGCCCCTAATACCGTTAAGCCTTGGAGTTAATGTGAAACATGGAAGATCACGATAGCAGTTACCGGAAACTATTCTCATCACCCGAAATGATCAAAGACTTACTCAATGGCTTCGTTCACGAATCATGAATAGCAGAGCTTGATTTCAACAAGATGGAGCCCGTTGAAACCTCCTTCGTTTCAGAAGCACTGCGCAATCGTGAAGCCGATGTGATATGGCGTATAGTGTGGCGAGATCGTTGGCTCTATGTTTACGTATTACTTGAAATGCAGTCCAGTATCGACCCAATGATGGCCGTACGGCTGCTCACCTATATAGGACTTCTCTATCAAGATCTCCACGCGCGAGGCGAACTCACTCAAAGTGGTCGTCTGCCACCCGTATTTCCCATCACCATATACAATGGCAGCAAGAAGTGGACTGCAGCGACAAAACTAAGTGATATCATTGAGCCCGTCCCAGCCTCAATGGCACAATACCAGCCACAGCTTGAATACTTCCTCTTGGACGAAGGCCAAGCCGCAAAAGAGGCGAAAAAAGCAGCACCAAACCTTGTGTCGGCCCTCATAAACCTAGAGAATAGTAATACTCCGAGTGAATTGTCAGACGCTCTTGGTGAGCTAGTTGTTTGGCTTCAGCAAGAAAGCCCAGATTACAGACGGCTACGCAGAACATTTACCGTGTGGCTGGCCAACAGTTTGTTACCCGCGCGTTTTCCAGGAGTGAAATTGCCGGGCTTGAAGAATTTATCCGAGGTAAAAGAAATGCTAGCAGAACGTGTTACCGAGTGGACCAAACAATGGGAACAACAAGGCATAGAGAAGGGCATAGAGAGGGGCATAGAAAAAGCCAGTTTAGGGGTCGCAAAAAACATGCTTAAAGAAGGCATTGCCGTCGAAGTAGTCGCCCGAGTTACAGGTTTGTCACTTGAAAGGATAGAACAGCTAAAATCTGGAAGGTAGAGAATGAAGGCTGGAGCCCTGGCCTCCTGTGACCTGTCGAGCCTTTCCCCGTCCCCTCCTTTTCCTGTAACCTTAACCTATCTCACGGACGAGAAAAAATGAAATTCAAAAACCTAAAAGTATGGCAACAAGCCCTCAACTTATCTTGTGCACTATATAAGCAAACAAAAACACTAAACGACCTTGGCTTCAAAGACCAAATAACAAGAGCAGGCCTTTCAATACCCTCAAACATAGCCGAAGGAGTCGAGCGAGAAACACTAAAAGACCAAATCCGCTTCCTCTACATTGCAAAAGCCTCAACCGCCGAAGTCATCACATAGCTCAACGTAGGAGTCGCCATAGGCTACATGCCCCCCAAAACAGGCGCAGATTTAGAAACACAATCTGAACAAATCGCCGCCATGCTAGCCGGCCTAATCCGAACAAAAAAACAAAAACTAGAAAAATAGCCACACCAACAACAAACCCAGTTATCCCCCCCAATGTACCCCCCCCCATCTTTTCCCGTCCCCTGCACCTGTCTCTATCTTTTCCCGCCCCTATCTTTTCTTTTCCTGTCCCCTGTCCCCTGTCCCCTGTCCCCTGTCCCCCGTCCCCCGTCTTTCCCCGCCATCATCCCGTCTCAACAGCCCAAAATTAATAAAATAATTCCCAAAACGTCAAATTATTGATGTTCACTACTTGAACGCCTCTATTTTATCTCCTACACTTTCCCCCATGACAGAATCTGCACTAAATGACGAACTACGCTACCTCCTGCTTAAAGAGCTGGAGCAAAACCCCACTATGAGCCAGCGTGAGTTGGCCAAAACCGTGGGTATAAGTTTGGGCAAAACCAACTACTGTTTAAAAGCTCTGATTGCTGCAGGGTGGGTGAAGGCCGGCAATTTTGCTAAATCTGAAAATAAGGCGGGGTATGCTTATTTGTTAACGCCAAAAGGGTTTAGCGAAAAGGCAGATGTTACTCTGCGGTTTTTAACAAAAAAGCAGCGTCAGTACGACCAATTGAAAAGAGATATCGCCGAGCTGCAAAACGAAGTGAGCAGCTCAAAAAACGAAACCGTATGTGAAACAACAGACGAATCATTGGGTTAACTCACCTATGCCTTGGTACGCGCTCAGCACAAAAGTAAACGCCGAACAAAAAGCCTTAGACAACCTAATGGCGCAAGATTTTGCGTGCTTCTTGCCTAAAGCTTCGGTAGAAAAGCTTAGGCGAGGCAAGCGCACCGTATGCATCGAGCCGCTGTTCCCGCGCTACATGTTCATCGAGCTTGGCCAAGAAGACAACTTTCAAAGCGTTCGCAATACCCGTGGCGTGCAAGACTTTGTTCGCTTGGGGCAAATGCCCGCCACACTGGACGGCGCCATTATAGAGAGCATAAAGCAGCGCTGTGGCCTCGAAGGCATAACAACCAACCACAAGCTCCCCAAAGCGCAAGATCGCGTAGAAATATTACACGGACCATACCGGCACTTAGAAGCCATATTTCAGTGCAGCGACGGCGAACAGCGTTCAGTCGTGTTGTTATCCATATTGCAAAGCCAAGTAATGCTGCATGTGGAAAATACCAGTATTCGAAAAGTGATGTAGCTGCGAAATAGAAGCGGTTTGTAGCGTTATAGACTTAAAGAAAGTATATAAAGAAAGGGAGATGAGAGACATGGAAGATGCTGGATAGTGGTAAAAACCGAGAATGCCTTGCGACAGGGTAGGGCGGAAGCGTGTTTTTTGGTTATTGGTGCGCTGCGCTTGTGGTGATTGGTAAGTGGAAACATCTAAAAGCGCAGCGCACCAACAACCAGTAGCGCAGCGTACCACCCACCGTTAGCGCAGCGTACCAATAACCCAAAGCGAAGCGTACCAACATGAAAAAAGCGTTTATAGAAAAATTGCAAACAGTGTTGCAGTTAGCGCCAGTGAAGATTGATGCGGCATATGTATTTGGCTCGGTTGCTCAGGGTACAGCCCGAGCGGATAGTGATATAGACATCGCAGTCGCCTGTCAGCCGTTAGACTCCCAGCAGAAAATGCAGTTGTGGGATGCATTAGCCGAGGCCGTAGAAAGGCCAGTAGACTTAGTGGAATTGTCTAAGGCGGGTACTACAGTTTATTCAGAAGCGTTAAGCGGAGAGAGAATAGTAGGTGACGCGCAAACACATGCTTGTTTGCTGGCGCGTATGTTGGTAGACGAAGCCGACTTTGGCCCCATATATAAACGTATGTTAAAAGAACGTCGAGAAGCTTGGATTGGAGAATGAATTTGAGTGGTGTAAGGAAATGAACGTTAAAATTATTGAAGCGAAGCTGGAGTCTCTGCGGCGATGCATTGTGCGTATCGAAGAAAAAACACCGAACTCTGTGGCAGATTTAGAGCAAAACTTGGATGCCCAAGACGTTATAGTGCTGAATCTCAGTAGAGCGATTCAAACTGCCGTTGACATTGCTAGTCATATAGTAAGTGAAAATGATTTCCCCGCGCCCGTTACCATGAAGCAAGTATTTGATAGCCTGCAGAAGCAGGGGATAATTACCGAACAACTTGCAACTAAAATGAAAAGTGCCGTAGGTTTCCGAAATATCGCAGTGCATCAATACGACAACCTTAACCTAGAAATCGTTTATGCCATATGCACAAAAAGACTCAATGACTTTAAGTGCTATGCGATAGAAATTACGAAAATATTAGATAATACAAAATAGAAGGTGGAGTTTGGTAGGCTGCGCTTGTGGTAAGTGGTAAGTGGAAACATCTAAAAACGAAGCGCACCAATAACCACCTACAAAAAGCGAAGCGCACCAATTAAACTGCAATGTAGATATATAAAAATGAACCTAAATTTAACATCACTAGTAAAAGCGATTGCATCCTTAACTGAAGCTATAGAGAGCACAGAAGATGTAAAGTTTATGTCGTCGCTCAGCGATGCCCAGCAACGTACAATGCGAGCTGGTGTTATTCAAAGTTTTGAGTTCAGTTATGAGCTAAGTTGGAAAATGCTCAGTAGGCAGCTTAAGAGTGATGATGGTGAGGCGACTATTAGTGTGTTGAGTAGAAAAGATCTATATCGGTTTGCGGCAAAAAAAGGTTTATTAGATGAGCCCGAAGCATGGTTCGTTTTTCATAAGGCACGAAATGAAACTTCCCATACATATGATGAAAAAAAAGCTAACGAAGTATACCGCGTAGCATTAGATTTTTTGCCACACGCAAAGGCATTGTTGGCAAAGCTAGAAGCGCGCCAGTCATGATTCAATTGTCAGAAAAGCACCAAAATATCCTTCGAGATATTTTGCGCAAGCAGCTTAAGGGTCAAAAGGTCTACGTTTTTGGTTCTAGAGCCACAAATAAAGCACAAAAATTCTCAGATGTGGATCTATGCATCGATGGCCCCGAACTATCTTTTGGAGAAGAGGTCGCCATCAAAGATGCATTTTCTGAATCCGACCTGCCATACTTTGTAGATGTCGTACAAAAGAGTCGTTTGAGTGATGAGTTTTATCAGCTAGTGAAAAATGATTTTATTCAATTCCCTCTGGGTTGAAGTTGGCAATTGGTACGCTGCGCTTTTTGAATTTGGTAGGTGGAAAGCTCCACAAGCGCAGCGCACCACCCACTACAAGCGCAGCGTACCAATAACCACCAGCGAAGCGTGCCAACAACCCAAAACTCTAACAGTCCAAAACCTATGCCAAAAAAAGCACACAATGAAATTGCCCGCTTGAAGGAGCTGATTGGTGCAGAGCCAGATCTTGTTTTTGCCGTGCTAATTGGAAGTCGTGCGCGTGGCGATG
>JBLHGN010000230.1:0-5932 GCA_047616325.1 Lentisphaeria bacterium | reverse complement strand
CTATCATCAAAACCTAGGTATTGATATTCAGCACATCAAGCGTGTCCATAGGCGTGGTTTTAAGGCGGGCGCACTTAAAGAAGCGTCCAAGCTGGCGACTGGCGAGTTTGTCGCAATTTTCGACGCCGACTTTTTACCATCCCCGTCTTTGTTGCGTACGACCATTGATCATTTTACTGATGAAAAAGTGGGCATGGTGCAGTTTCGATGGGAGCACCTGAATCGAGGCAGCAGTCGATTTACGGAGGCTCAGTCCATTATGCTCGACGCGCATTTTGCGCTTGAGCAACAGGTGCGTTGTGCCAGCGACATGCTGTTGAATTTTAACGGTACCGCTGGAATGTGGCGAGCTAAAACGATAATCGAGGCAGGAGACTGGAGTGCCGATACGCTTACAGAAGATCTCGATTTAAGTTATCGCGCACAGATGTGTGGATGGAAAATGGTTTTTTTGTCAGACATTGAGTGCCCAGGTGAAATTCCTGCGGATATGAACGCCTTCAAAAGCCAGCAGCACCGCTGGGCAAAAGGTGGAATTCAGGTGATGAAAAAACTCTTGCTGCGCGTGTGGAAATCGCCCTATAGCGTTGGTAAAAAAATAGAGTCCAGTTTTCATTTAATGAATAATCTCGCGTATTTTATTGTTCTATTTGACACCTTGTTTTTTCTTATTCCCAGCTTATGGGTTCGCGAAAAATATCAAGTTGAACAAATATTTTGGTTGGATGTTCCTTTGCTAATATTAGCGACGGGCGGGCATTTGATTTATTTGTTTTTTGGCCAAGTCGCGTTAGGGCGCTCAAAATGGGCGGCTACTAAACACCTGCCGTGGCTCATGTTAATGGGTATTCAGTTGGCATTTAACAATGCGCGTGCTGGCCTTGAAGCGCTCATTGGTCAGAAGAGTGAGTTTGTTCGCACACCTAAAACCGGTGAGATGCATATTGAAAAATCAAAGCAAAGTCGCGTGTATCAAACGTTTTACAGTGCCGTGTTACCGAAAAGTGCGCTTATTGAATTACTGGTGTCGTTGGTGTATTTCGCTGTGTTACTTTGGTCGATTGAACATCAAAAATGGGCGATGTTACCGTTTTTGTTATTGTTGGTGCTTGGTTTTGCGAGCGCGGCGCTAGCTAATGTGTGGCAACATATTACTGTTCGTAAATCCTCATGCTAATACCCCCCAATAAAGCCAATGGTATAGCTCATTTTGGCTTGTATGTAGGTTTAGTTTTTGGATTGGTCTCGGTATCTTCGAGTTATCTCATTCAGAGCTTTTTAAACGGGGAGTCGATATTTCTTCAGTCCGTTATAGGCCATGCGACATACTTGCAGTTTGCGATGCTGTTTGTGGCGATGCTGCTAGTGTGGCGGTATGGCCCAAAAACACAGAGTGTACAAGATTATTCTGTAATAATTTTTTGCGCCGTTATTATGCGGCTTATACTTATCCCTGTTGAGCCCTATACGTCAAACGATATTGATCGATATCTTTTTGATGGCTATATTACAACCCAAGGCTTGGATCCTTATCGGGTAAATCATGATGCCCCCGAACTTCAATCGGCGCGTGAACTATGGTCCCCCCCGCCAGAACATTCAAAGTATGTCACTTTATACCCGCCCATCGCCTTAGCCCTGTTCAGTGTGGCCGCGAGTACTGGTGTAGAGTATGCGCACCTAACCTGGAAGTTGATGGTGACACTTGCAAGCTTAGTGACCTTACTCCTGAGTATTTTGATACTCAAGCGTGCGGGTAAACTTCAGCATCTCGCGCTTGTAGCGGTATCACCAATTCTCATATTTGAAAGCGGGGTTGGTGTTCATCTTGATATGTTTTCTGCACTTTCTATCTGCCTGGTGCTCTATTTTTTACAACGTAAGCTATTGGTGGGCGCCGCTATATTTATAGGTTTTGGTACAGCAATAAAATTACTACCATTCGTTTTAGCCTGTCCTATTGTGCTCGCTTTACGAAATTTCAAAGCATCATTGATATTTTGCTCGTCGCTTGCTTTTAGTTTGCTATTGATATACTCGTCGGCCTATTTGTTGGATTTACATCCGATTGGCAGTATCGGGACTTTCTTTGAGAAATTCAGGTTTGGTTCCCCTTATTTCTTTTTACTTGAAACTCTGTTGGATTTAAAGTTATTGGCTTTTATAAACTCAGTGATTTTGCTGCTTGGTTTCTCTTGTATTGCTATATATACCTGGTTAAAAAGCCGAACCCTATTGGATGAAGCGTGTGTTTTAGCCATGCTTCTAGCGATGGCCTTACCTCTATTCTTAAGCCCCGTCATATACCCTTGGTATTTAGCGCCGCTTATACCGCTGATAGCGTTATCGCCACGCCCACTCTTTGTCGTATGGCTGGGTACCTTGCCTTTTACCTATCAAGTGTTAGGCCAGTTTATATGTTGCGACCAATGGCGTCCTTCAACGTGGCCGCTCGTATTAATATCGTTAGGAATGCTCGCTAGCCTTATCTACTCGCAATATAAGCTTCGGGTCGGCCAGCCTCGTGCCAGCGCGCCACACCCCACAACCTAATCGCACAGGCGTCTTTTTATGCTTGATATAGTTAATCGCTACACTTATTGGTTACATGGAAAATGGCCTTCGGGCACTGTTGAAAAATTACCACTTATCAATGCTGATGGTACTTGTGCGCTCCCTGGGGCTTATATCGTTGGTGATTTAACCGGGCTTCCTTTATTAAAGTTTTCGGCGGATACCGGTGCCAAGGCGGTTTGTCATATAGTTGAAAGCGGTGCTTTTCTGCAACGCACTAAAAGTGAAGTAACCTATGATCTCGCCATCGTTGGTGGTGGCGTCAGCGGCTATGCCGCTGCTTTAGAAGCTAAGCAGAAAGGCTTAAGTTTTGTGGTCATTGAAGGTAACGAATCGTTTGCTACTATTGCTAATTTTCCTGTAGGAAAGCCTATATTCACTTACCCAAGTACTCTCGAACCTGAAGGGAGTATTAAGTTTGATAGCGATGTATCGGTAAAGGAAAAACTACTGGATCACCTACTTGAGAAGATTCAGAGTGAAGGGATTGAGCCCATAATTGCATCCGCTTCACATATTGAAAAGCGTGGCAGTGTTTTAGATGTGGTGCTTTCCGATGGTGCCAAGATGGCCGCCCATCGCGTGATTATAGCGATAGGTCGATCTGGAAATTATCGCCAGCTAGATATCCCCGGCTTTCATAGTGATAAAGTATTAAACCGTTTGCACGACCCAAAAGCCTACTCGGGTAAAGATATTCTTGTGATCGGTGGCGGGGATTCCGCGCTAGAAACCGCCGTCGCTTGTGCGGAGTCGGGCGCACATGTCACGGTATCTTATCGTAAAAAAGAATTTTCTCGTCCCAAAGAGGATAACCTTGAAAAAATAGAACACTTGGTAAAGAACGATAAGTTGACCCTCGCATTGGGCAGCGATGTTCTCTCTATCAAAGATGAAAGCGTATCACTCACGCTTGAAGATAATACTGTCATTGAGCAAAAAAATGATCTGGTGTTTTCGATGCTTGGTCGCGAAGCGCCGCTTGATTTTTTTCGCCGCAGTCGTATTCCCATTGCTGGGGAAAGTACCTTATTTGGGTGGTTATGGTTTGCGGCATTCTTCCTGTTTATTGTCGGCCTCTATGATTGGAAAAATTATGGTTTTCTAAACGTCATTTGGGGCCAAGTTTCCTTTCCAGACACAGTGCCTTCTGTCATAAGCGGCCTAGGCACTTGGTGGGAAGCCCAAGTGAATGACCGAACTACGCTGATTGGTGTTATCGCTACATCAATGAAAGGTCGGTCGTTTTATTACACGCTTGCGTATACCGCCTGTATCGGAATTTTTGGTTGGCGTCGTATTCACAGGCGTAAAACGGCCTATGTTAGAAATCAAACGGTCACCTTGTTTTTGGTGCAGTTAATTCCATTATTCTTATTGCCAGAAATTATTCTACCTTGGCTGGGGTATCTTGGCGCTTATGATAGTGGCATTGGGAAAAGTCTTGCAGATACGCTTTTCCCAAGTTATATCTCAGTGGCTGATCTTGCCAGTCATCATTGGCCGGACTGGGGACACCCCCGTGCTTTTTGGCATGCATACGGTTTTATATTAGCGTGGCCGTTAAATGTATATAACGTATTTACGCCAACTCCGGTGGTTGGTTGGCTGGTGATAAGTGCCATTCAAACATTCGTTATCATCCCATTAATTGTCTACAAGTGGGGCAAAGGCGCCTATTGCGGTTGGATATGTTCATGCGGTGCCCTCGCAGAAACCATGGGCGATACTCACCGCCACAAAATGCCTCACGGGCCTTTGTGGAATAAGTTGAATATGTTGGGCCAACTGATTCTCTTAATTGCTTGTGTCATGTTATTGATTCGCATAGGCGGCTGGCTGTTCCCAGAAAGCTGGATGCACAGCAGCTTTGATTTATTATTAAAAGGCGAAAATAGCGATTACAAATTAGTGAATCCGTTTAGTTGGAAATGGATTGTGGATGTTCTTCTAGGTGGTATTTTAGGTGTGGGGCTCTACTTTAAATTTTCAGGCCGAGTGTGGTGCCGTTTCGCGTGTCCCTTAGCGGCGCTCATGCATATTTATGCCCGCTATAGCCGCTTTAGGATATTTTCTAACAAAGACAAATGTATTAGTTGTAATGCTTGCACGAGTGTTTGTCATCAAGGGATAGATGTAATGAACTTCGCCAATAAAGGCGAGCCAATGGAAGACCCTGAATGTGTACGTTGCTCGGCCTGTGTTCAAACATGTCCTACAGGGGTGCTCAGTTTTGGTGAGATCGACACTAAAACCAATACTGTAATCTGTACCGATAGAGTCGTAGCAAGCCCAGTACATGCGGCGGAGTTTATAGAGGTGAAAAATGTATCGTAATTTACGTGTTGTAGCTATTGTTCCCGCGTTAAACGAGCAGAAGGCCATTGGCAAGGTTGTCAATCAATTGTTGGCGCTGGGTCAAAGTCAAAACGAAGGCGAGGAGGCGGGCGTGGCTTGGGTTGATCGTGTGATTGTGTGTGATAACGGCTCTAACGATGATACCGCAGAGGTGGCTAAAGATGCTGGAGCAACCGTCGTTAAGCAAGAGATCGGCGGCTATGGCATCGCGTGTTTAACCGCCATGTCTGTGATGCCAGCTTGCGATATCGTATTGTTTGTGGATGGCGACGACTCCTGTTATATCCCGCAAGCAGAGGCCTTGCTCGACGGCGTTTTCCAAGGTGGAGACTTAATTATAGGTTCGCGAGTTCAAGGGGAAATAGAAGCTGGCGCGCTTACGCTACCTCAATTGTTTGGCAATAGGCTAGCGGTGTTTTTAATTAATTATTTGTGGAAAGTAAGAATCTCCGACTTAGGGCCTTTTCGCGCAATAAGACGCAGCGCCTTGGATGTTATCGCGATGCAAGATAAACGATTTGGGTGGACGGTGGAAATGCAAATAAAAGCGATTCAATATGGCTTGATCATGAATGAGACGCCCGTTAATAGTAAGGTGCGAATTGGGCAAAGCAAAATTAGCGGCACGATAAAAGGTGTCATCGGGGCTGGCCTGGGTATCATCGGTACCATTGCCAAAATGCGCGTGCGACAACGTCATATTCCTCTCGCGAACATTCGTCACTCGTAGCGAAAATCACATTGGGTATTATCCACTGCGGTTTTTTATCAATACTTTCCTGGAACAATAATAATAGGGACAGTCATCGTTAAGAAAAACATAAGCTATCGGACAGTAGGTTTCGTAAATTTTTAAAAAGGTAGCGGTAAATAGAAGAAAATGAACGAAAATCGCTAAGATTATCATCAGTGTTCCCCAATTTGATGCGGCCGTGATACCAGTCGAGCTACAAGCGCACTCATAATCCAGACAAAAGACTTACCGGTTAGTATTGCATCT
>JBLHGN010000229.1:0-6012 GCA_047616325.1 Lentisphaeria bacterium | reverse complement strand
TCACCATCACCACGGTAGGTTACGGCGACATAACGCCACAAACAAATCTGGGTCAGTTTGTGGCTTCATTTGCCATGCTTTTGGGGTATTCCATCATCGCTATTCCTACTGGCATATTTACCGCCGAATTAGCTCAAGAAATATGCAGAGAACGCGCTAGAGTGGTGTGTGGCCAATGCGATCGTGGTGGGCACGATACAGACGCCTATCATTGCAAACATTGTGGTGCACTAATGGACGTTAACCAGTGATAAATCTCTTATTCTCCAAACTAAATGCTTTTCTACGTCCTTGTCATATTTGGGTGAGCACCCGGTGCTGTATCGAAAACATGGGCACTCTGTCTAAAAAATAGACGCTTTGGTATTCTTGTCGGCGCGAGAATGGTTATGTGCCAAAACCTGTGGTCTATACTCCTGTTCTAAGCTTTTCGCACACCGTCCCCTAATTATATCATCGTATCCTGAGACGAGAGACCCATCACATTGTCTGATTATCAGCTAAAACAGGATCCTATGATGCAGCTCGGAATCGATCATGGCAGCCATCAGCTCAGCCATTTGCTCGATGCCATGCGTTCTGTAATTATATATTTTGACCGGTGGGGTGTGGTTAGACACGCCAATGCTCGGGCTCATGAGTGGCGATCGATGGCTCCAACTGTTGGTAGAAGTTTTATCGAGTTGGCTGATAATTGGGACGATCCGTCTGAGCGCCAGCGCGAAATAATGCAAGTAATTAGGACCGGTCAACCCATATGGCGGTCATTGGAGCGCTCTTTAGATGGTGGCCGTGAGGTCTGGGCTCACGTAGACAAGATTCCCACCACCAATACTCGAGGGAAGGTAAACGGTGCGCTTTTGGTTATCACCGATGTTACCCATCAAATACATCAGTCTTACGCGTTAAAAGAAAGTGAAGCGCGCTACCGGGCTTTTATAACCACCAGCACGGACGCTATTTGGCGCTATGATATTTGTCCAACAATCGACACCACTCTGCCCATTGATGAGCAAGTGCAACTTATTCTACGGCGTTCAGAACTGGCCGAATGTAACAACAAATTAGCTCAGCTTTTCGGTGTTTCCAAGCCAGAAGACTTAATCGGTACTCCCCTGCGTCTAAATATGTCTATGTCCAACAAAAAAGACGTTCTTGCTTTTGTGGTGGGAAAATACCGTTTGGAGTCACACGAATTTGAGGTGAGCACTGCCGATGGGGGTGCGCTTATGTTGCAAACTTCTGCAGTGGGTATTATTGAGAATGGAATGTTGACCCGATGTTGGGGTACCAGTCGCGACATTACCGAGAAAACACGCTACCTCGATCGCATGGAATACCTTGCTAATCATGATTCGCTTACATCTCTGCCCAATCGAGATTTTCTCTATCGACAAATGGCTGAAACTTTGGCTATGCGCAAGAGTCATCAAAAGTTTGCACTCCTACTGTTGGATCTCGATCGTTTTAAAGAAATTAACGATACCCTTGGCCATCTGGCTGGCGACGCGGTATTGCAGGAGTTGGGCAAAAGACTGGAAGTGGAATTAGGTGATATAGATGCTGTTGTAGCTCGTCTCGGGGGTGATGAATTTGCCATATTTATTCCCAACATTCGCAATGTACAACATGCAATAGTACTTGCACACCGTTTTCTTGATGCCGTTGGCCATGTATTTGATGTGCAAGGTTATCGGACAGAAATAAGTGCCAGCATTGGTCTCTCCATAGCTCCAGATCAGGCCGATGATGTGGTAACCCTGATGCGCTACGCTGACATTGCGATGTATCACGCTAAAACAAGCCTAAAGGGTGTGGCGCTCTACGATACTCGAATAGATTCACATTCCCCTGTTCGTTTGAGTTTGATGAGTGAGCTAGCGCGCGCCATTCGAGAAGACGAGTTGAGTCTTCACTACCAGCCAAAAATTAATTTTAGCAATCATAAGATTTACGGCTTTGAATCCTTGGTGCGTTGGAATCACCCGCAAATGGGGTATGTATCGCCGGCGGAATTTGTACCGATCGCCGAAATGTCTAATGTGATTTACGCTTTGACGGCGTGGGTTATGGAGGAGTCGATTAAGCAATGTGCGCTGTGGATTGGTCAGGGCTATGACATCACTATCGCTATGAACCTATCGGCGAGAAACCTTTTGGACGATCGTATCGTTCACGAACTTGAAAAAGCATTAAGCCGATACCGGCTGGAGGGAAATCGCTTTGAAATGGAGATCACTGAAAGCATGATTATGTCTGATCCTGCGCGAGCACAATTGGCTCTCGAAAAGATTAGTGCGCTTGGCGTGAAACTTTCGGTGGATGATTTTGGAACAGGATATTCTTCGCTGGCATATTTAAAGCGTCTTCCCGTGCAGTCACTCAAAATTGATGGCTCGTTTATTCAGGGTATGCAGGAGGATGAGCAGGACGAAATTATAGTAAATTCAACAATTCAGCTGGCGCATAATCTTGGTTTGTCTGTTGTGGCGGAAGGCGTGGAGACCAAAGCTGTATATGACCGACTACACCAGCTTGGTTGCGATAATGCGCAGGGGTATTTTATAGCTCGCCCAATGGATAACCTTGCTACGGAACAATGGTTGGAGGCGGGCGATTGGGGGTTCGGAAGGCTCAAATAATTTTAGCTGCGAGCAGGCCCTCGGTTGCTCAAACGCTAGCATAGCTTATTGCAGCCGCGACTCTTCTTTTAGTTGTCGTACGTTTTTTAAGCGTTGATTTACCACCGCCTGCAATTGCTGATCTTCCTCTACCAAACGCAGCGCATTTTTTAACTGAATTATGGCTTTGTCAAACAGCCCATTGAGAATGAAATATTCGGCCCGCGCTAAGTGAACCTCATATATATGACCTGCTAGCCCGTGCACCTCTGCGAGTAGATACCAAACATAATCATCTTTGGGACGACGAGCACTATGCGCCACGAGCAGGCTTTCGCACTCGTCATATCGACTGGCTTTCATTAAGATTTCTGCGGTACGAACGTTAAGTGCATGGTTGTTAGGGTGAGTCACAAGTTTTTTCTTGAGTATGCTCAACGCTTTGTCGAAGTGTTCTTGCTCGGCTTCAATTTCTGCTTGCGCGACGACATAATACAAATTGTCTGGGTTGTTATTGACAAGTGGTTCGAGCACTGTTTTGGCATCTTCCAGGCGACCAGCTCGGGTGAGAGCAAGCGTTAAGCCATAATCTGCGACTTCTTTCTGATATTTGTGGCCTTTTTGTTCGTCGGTGAACTGTTTTATCGCAAGCTGCATATTCGACTCGTGAGTCAGGCGTGCACGAACTTTAACCAATGCAAATTCCAGGTTTTTGGGGTAGTATTTTTGAGGTAGTTGCTGAGCCCTAAGTTGCGAATCTGTTACCCTGGACTCTGTTAAAGGGTGGGTTAGCAAAAATTCGGGTGGACGCCTTTGGAAGCGCGAGGCCTTCAGCATTAAGTCGAACATCTCCGACATGGCGCGAGGGTTTTTTCCCGATCTCACCATGGTTTCCATGCCGATTCTATCCGCCTCCTGCTCCATTTGCCTGCTAAATCGCAGCTGTGCATCGATTGCCGCTGCTTGCGTCGCAGATATCGCTGCTATGCCAGCATCCCCGCCGGCGGTTGCCGCTATTAGAATGCTCGCTAGCAGGGCTGCCATATTGGGAATAGTATTATCTCGTTGCTTTTCCACCCTACGAGCGTAGTGGCGTTGACTTAAATGTGCCAATTCGTGTGCCAGCACCGAAGAGAATTGGTCTTCTGTATCGGAGTAGTCGAAAAGGCCGGTATTTACACCAATTACTCCGCCCGGAACAGCAAAGGCGTTAAGTGTAGGGTTTTCTATTACCAATATATCGAGTCGCTTGTCTTCCAGGTCGCTATAGGCGGCTAACGATCGAATCAAATTTTCAGTGTAGGTTTGTAAAAAGGGGTCTGAACTAGTGGGAACTTGGGCGCGGTAGAGTCGCAACCATTTTTGGCCAAGCTCATATTCTTGCTTGGGCGAAATGCTTGTAGAGTTAGCACCGCCAAAATCGGGCAGAACTATATCGGCGGCGAATGCAGAAGAAGTTGCCACTACTAGCGAAAGTAAGCTAACGGCGCACCAAGGCCATGGTATATATTTGGTGCCTAAAACGTGTTTGAAAATAAGGGTATAAGTGTGCAACGGCGGATTCCAGTTCGTTACTAAATGTAAATAAACATATATTAGGTGCTATTAATAATAGATGATCCTTTAATATATGCTGCAACACAAGGGTGGCGCAATTTGTATCGCTTATTTCTGCGCCACCTCAACTTCTATTAGCCCACCGTAAGTTGACGAGAGCCTCGATAGAATGTGAAAAGTGATAGGGCTATGTTCCTAAGTGACCGCACTTCGAGGTCATAGATGCCATAAGGTTCCCATGGCTTGAGCTGTTACAGCGATAGTGGATTTGGTAAAAGCAAGCTAAAGAGTCTTTTTTTAAGTCATAATAGTCGCCTAATATGGATGATGGCAGCCAATATAAAATAGATTTTGTCGTCGACGCACGTGGTCTTTCTTGCCCCATGCCTTTGTTAAAGGCTAAGCTTGCATTGAATTCACTGGAGGTGAACCAGTATCTGCGTATGACGGCTACAGACCTGGTATCTTTGCAGGATATCCATTCCTTCGTCGAACTCACCGAACATACCCTGCTGAGCGTAGATGAACGCGAAGGCGAATATACATACATTATTATGAAAGGCGCACAGGCAGATTATGATTAGAATTTTCCATCGCTGGATAGAGCAGTATTTTGCCGATGAAGAGGCCGTATTGGTCGCCGTCATTATCGTTGTGAGCTTGGCCATAGTGTTGACCATGGGCGTTGTCTTAGCTCCCATGATTTCTGCTGTTATTATCGCCTTCCTTATGCAAGGGATGGTTGTTAAATTAAAAGCATGGGGCTTGCGGCATATTGTTGCCGTATCCATTACCTTTTTGGTGTTGGTGAGTAGCATTGTCGTAAGTTTGTTATTCGTGCTGCCGGCATTGTGGAAGCAGGTGATTAACCTGTTTACCGAAGCACCTAGAATGTTAAAGGACGGTCAGAGTTTGCTGTTGTTGTTGCCGCAGAAATATCCCACTCTAATTACCGAAGCCCAGGTAACTGAAATGATAAGTGGGGTGCGGGCCGAGCTGGGCCAGGCAGGGCAAACCATTCTTTCATTTTCTATCGCCCAGCTGCCTATACTGGTGGCGGTGCTTATCTATGTGATTCTCGTACCAATATTGGTGTTTTTCTTTTTAAAAGACGGTCAGCAAATGGTTGAATGGCTATCGGGTATGTTGCCTAAAAAGCGCCCCGTTATGCGACAAATATGGAAAGAAATGAACGAGCAAATTGCCAGCTATGTGCGAGGTAAAGTCATTGAGATTTTTGTAATCGCTGGTGTTTCTAGTGTTACCTTCAGTTTGTTGGGACTAAATTACGCGCTTTTATTGGGTATTGCTGTGGGTTTTTCTGTGCTTGTTCCCTATATTGGCGCAGCCGTTGTTACCTTGCCCGTACTTGTGATTGGTTTTTTACAGTGGGGTTGGAGTAACGAATTTTTGTATGCGGCAATTGCATATTTTGTAATTCAAACGCTGGATGGCAATGTGTTGGTTCCGCTTCTTTTCTCTGAAGCCGTCAAAATGCATCCCGTGGTAATAGTGCTGGCGGTGTTGGTGTTTGGAGGTTTATGGGGGTTTTGGGGGGTGTTTTTTGCCATACCATTGGCAACCTTGTGCAAGGCCATTATCAGTGCTTGGCCCACCGGGCCAAAACTACGCAGGAAAGATCCGTCAGAATCACAGCTGGGAACTGAGTGACGCTGAATTTTTTTAAAAACCCCATTAGCTATTTTAATTGGCGCCCCCAAATTGCTCATTTTGCGGAGTCTTTTTTAAATTTTACTTGCCGTTTTTTCTACTAGCTTCGCTTACGCGTCTTCAGAAATAATTACTTTTCCTCAAGACAGTAGAGATTTCGAAT
>JBLHGN010000228.1:0-6035 GCA_047616325.1 Lentisphaeria bacterium | reverse complement strand
ATATGAACAGATTTTTTACTTAGTATTTTTTTGGATATAGAATAACAATCTTAGACAATTTTTATTGATACTATTTACATATCACAAATAAACTGCAATAGTTTCCGATACAGATTGATAAAACAGCTCGGCAGCTTTACTTTTTTATTATTATCTATTGCTAGCGCACTATATTTTGTCAAAGCAAAAATAATTGCCTTATATTTGTGCGTAAATTTATTTTTTGTTTTACATTTTAGTCAACTTAAACAGAGGAGAATAAAACACAACAAACGACGTTTCGTCACCACCATATTTTCTTATAGAATATCAGTGGTTCTATTGAATAAACGGAGAATGTTAAATATGCCAAAAAAATCGCGCGCAAAACGTAATACGAGTCGTGCCCCTGATTTTAATAGACAGGACTTCGACAACAACTCATCTTCTCGCAAAGGCACTTGCAGGAAGCGCAACAAAGAAACCGCCGATATTGTTGCGCTAAATGCGCACTCACGCGTCGCCACCAGTGCATTTCCCCCCAGGCAAGATACCCCCCCCCCTAAAAGCACGAACTCCCGCCCAACAAAGCTATATTAACGCTATCAACAACCATAGCCTCACCTTTGGCATTGGCCCCGCCGGCACCGGAAAAAGTTATTGTGCCGGTGCATTGGCAGCGCAGGCGCTCGATTCGGGCAGAATTGAACGCATTATTCTTACCCGCCCTGCGGTAGAAGCGGGTGAGAGTTTGGGTTTTTTGCCAGGGGACCTCGACGAAAAGTTTTCGGCGTATATCGATGCTTTTCGCGACATACTCAACGAACGACTGGGAGCAGGTGCCGTAAACTACCTTCTCCGCCACGGACGAATTGTTGCGGCGCCATTGGCGTATATGCGAGGTAAAACCTTCAATAACGAATCATTTGTTATTTTGGACGAAGCGCAAAATACCTCCCCAGAACAAATGAAAATGTTTCTTACGCGTATTGGCGAAGACTGTAAAGTCGTTGTAAGCGGTGACATTAAGCAGAGCGATATTCGCTACCGTAATGGGCTAGTCGATGCCATTGAGCGTGTCGCCGGTTTGCACGATGTATACGTGCACAAATTTGATCGCGCCGACATTGTAAGAAGCGGATTGGTAAGAGAACTTATTGATCGCTACGAAGTGGGCTAGTAGCTGACCTAGCGGCAGCGAATCAATTTTTTGCGTTGTTCGCTCTTGGCCTTATCGTTTTATAGGTAGTTCTGGTTTAAAGCCGTACAAATAAAAGGTCTAAGAGAGCATTTCAGGCTTTTGACGCCTACAACATATTGCCGTAAGCGATTGACTTAAAAAGAAATAAATGCATATTTTACATTCTATAAAAATACGTACGGGCTTTGCACTCCCCAAGTCAGTTTGGCAGAAATATGAGAAAGTATTGGCGTTACGCCATATACTTCGGCGGTAATTATGTTGAATTTTTTGTTAGTGCGCGCACGAAATGCTCTTATGGTCGACCTTTGAGGCCTAAGTTTGGTAGGCCAATATTTCAGATTGGTTATATACTAGGTTATCTCGCGCTCCGCTATATTAGAGCCAAATCAATGCAAAATACTGATAACAATGACCACGTTGGAGATACCTCACCAAGTAGGTGCACGGTAGAAAAAACGACCCAGATAAATCGCAAAACGAAACCCGTGGTAAGCGACAACAGTGCGGTTACTGTTATTAATGTTTTACAGCCCGTTGGCCAACATCCGCAACCGCTTGAAATCGAAATTAAACCTGGAAGTGTTATCGGCGGTCGTTTTGCAATTGAAGATATTTTAGGCCGTGGCGGTATGGGCTCAGTCTACAGGGCGCTTGACCTACACAAGCCTCGTGCAAGCAAAGCACCTCAATCTAGCAGCACAGAAAAAACATCCAAACACTACGTGGCGATTAAACTGTTAAATGATGCTTTTAAATCCCACCCGCAGGCACTGACAACCCTACAGAGGGAAGCGAAACGAACACAAGCACTTGCTCACCCAAATATTGTCAAGGTACTAGCTTTCACCCAAACAAAGAATGATATTTATTTCACCATGGAACAGTTAATAGGTTCAGACCTAAATAAGATATTAAAGCTGCAATGTGGTTTTACTATCGATGAGGAAAATAGACTAAATATTATTGAACAGATCGCTACCGGCTTGGGTTTTGCACATTCAAAAGGCATAGTGCATTCCGATTTAAAACCAGCAAATCTCTTTTTGACAAAAGAGGGTGTGGTGAAAATTCTCGATTTTGGCATCGCTCGCGCCGCCAATAAAGAACTATATCAAGATGGCTTTGACCCCGGCCAACTAGGCGCACTTACGCTTATGTATGCAAGTCCAGAAATGATCCGCAGCCAAGCAGCACACCCCAGTGACGATGTTTACGCCTTAGGAATAATCGCCTGCGAGTTGCTTGGCGGCTCACACCCTTTTTCTGGTAAAGATGCGTTAAGCGCAAGCAAAGCCTGCCTTAAACCTAAACTGCCAAATATATCGAATTTAATGATTGCTGATTGTATACGCCAGACACTTTGCTTTGAGCGAGATAAAAGAATTTCTGACGCTAATAAATTTCTTTCTTTGTTTAGAGCGGCGATTTCAAATTCAGCCGTCTAATTGAAATCACTTTGTGCGGTTTTCGATACTGTATTTTGAACGCCTTGTGATGAGTTTTCGCTGGTATTCGCATCGGATTTTTGTTTTATTAATTTTAGTCTCCTAAAATATTATTGTATTTGCATAATAGCTACTGCAAATATTCAAACCTGAAGCGCACTAAGTTTTTAATAACATAATTGATGGATAGAAAGATTGATTATAGTGAGTAAGACTTTACTGATAATTAGTGTGTTAATTAAACGGCACTAACGCATTGGTTTCGACCCGCTTGCTTGGCTCGGTAAAGCGCCTGATCGGCAATTTCAATGGTACCATTCCAACTGCCACCGTAGGTGGCGGCAACGCCTATGCTAACCGTTAATATATTGCCCGGGCTTCTAGGGTGGGGTATCTTTAGCGTTTCGATACCCATACGCAATCTCTCAGCAGCAACGATAGCCTCTTTAACCTTGGTCTCCGGCAGTAGCACTAATACCTCCTCTCCTCCATAGCGGTAAATACGATCTATATCTCTTTTATTAATTTTAATTGATTTTACTAAAGCTTTAAGGGCCTTATCGCCCTCTTGGTGGCCGAGAGTGTCGTTATAGGTTTTAAAATAATCAACGTCGATCATCAAAATTGCATAGGGCTCGCCAGACCGCCTCGACCTGGCCTCCATGTGGGAGAGGTCTAACGCCATCGCTCTGCGGTTGCCAATCTCTAATAGAGGATCTTCATGAGCGATTAAGGTCAACTGCTGGTTGGCCGCTTCTAAATCCGACGAATGCTGCAGTGATGATACATAGGCCTCCATAATTTCGGCTTGAGTTATCACACCTTTTAGGTGCTGATGTTTATCAACCACCGGCAGGTGACGTACTTTGCGGGATCTTGCCAACGACAGTGCATCTCGTATGTTACTGTCTTGGTCAATAGAGATGGGATCGTTAGTCATTATGTCGCGCGCACAGATTTCGTCCAACTGTGCCAGCCCATGTCCATGTCGAGATATATTTTTTTTGATCTCGCGCGAGAGCATCTGAACGATGTCTCGTTCAGTGATAATACCAAGGGGCATGCCTTCATCGCATACAAATACGCAGGAGTAGCGATGGGTCGCCATGGCCTCGACAATTGTGGATATAGAATCCGACTCAGAAAGTATTTTTACTGTTGAAGACATCAGATCTTTTACTTTCACGGATAATTCCAGGGGCTCAACTTGGTTCCGATAAATTCCCACACGTTGGCGTCTCGTGGGGGCCTATGTAGAGAATAACTCATCACTTGTAGTTGGCTGGTGACTAGTATGCGCCAATTTCCAGTTTTGTGAACCGCTGTTCACTTTGTCTATTCTAGTAAACCGCTCGTGCTAACACGCTTGGAACAATACTGTTAAGATGAACGAGTAGTTGGTCTTAATACACTAATTGCTTACCGCAATTTTTTCTGTTGTATCTGTAAGGCCACATTCTAGGTAAGTAGCACACTGGTGTTATTTACATCTAAATTGGAAGTCATTTTAATTTTTATTATATGTTGCAGTACGTTAACAAGGTTAACGATTAACAGGCACACCTTCCAGTCACAGCAACGAACTCCAACAATGACCACTAACGGAACACAACGACAATGAAGATAATACTACTAGTCATCAGTCTAAGCTACCTTGTTGCTTGCGGCCAGGGTGAATATGAGGATGCTATACCGAACAATGTAATGCAAGAAAAGGTTGGCATAAACCTGGAGGCTGCAGAAAAAACTCGCGCAAATCTCCTTGCAGGCATTCTCGAGGCGCAGAACGATGAAGCAAAAGATCGCTTCCAATATCGTCACCCAGGTGAAACACTGGACTTTATGGGCATACAACCCGGTATGACCGTAGTAGAAGCCCTACCAGGAGGCGGTTGGTATTCAAAAATACTTGCTCCCTACCTCAGCAAAGAAGGCCAGCTAATTGGCGTCGATTATTCCATAGATATGTGGCCACACTTTGACTTTGGTACGCCTGAGTTCATAGAAAAGCGCAAAAAATGGGCAGACGAGTGGCCGACGGAGGCCAAAGCCTGGGCGGGCGACGAGGGTGCTGCAGTCTCAGCATTTACTTTTGGTTCGCTACCGTACACGCTTAATAACTCTGTCGACGCAGTATTGTTTGTTCGATCACTGCACAATATAGCGCGCTTTGAGGAAGATGGTGGATTTTTTAGCGCCGCGCTTCAAGGGACCTATCGCGTACTCAAGAAGGATGGCGTTGTTGGTGTCGTTCAACACGCCGCCAACGAGGATAAGAGCGATGAATGGGCAAATGGGTCGAATGGTTATTTAAAAAAATCTGCCGTCATTACGCAATTTGAAAATGCCGGTTTCAAATTACTTAAAGAGTCTTCGCTAAATGAAAACCCAAAAGACCAACCGGGTGAAGAGGATATTGTTTGGCGCTTACCGCCGAGCTATGCAACTAGCCAAGACAATGAAATACTAAAGAGCGAATATGCTGCAATCGGTGAATCTAATCGAATGACTTTGCTTTTTCGTAAAAAATAGATACTTTGGATTCAAAATTGATTGACTTGTAAAACAATCAAATTAATTTCCTATTTACGAACAAAACCCGTCTAAGGGCGGGTTAGAAAATTCGTTACTTACCAATTGACAAACTATTCTAACGATTTTTTCGGTAGAACAGTTCACAGGTAAGAGCTTGCGCTCCTGCTGAGCGAGCCACGCGGAGGTGGCTTGATGCTGACACTGATTGCAGGCGCGGTGACCGCATGTGCGCTGGCAAAAAATTTCCCACGGGCAGGCCGATTTCGCCGTAGCGTCCTGTGCGACAACCGAGGATGACGTTGAACGCCGACCATTGAAAGACATTGTCGAGAAATGGCGCTCACGAATGTCAGACGTAAGTTGGTTTATGCGGTTAGAGCAAAGGTTTGAAGCCGGAGAGAACGACTGGAGATGATGCCAAGGGATTAGTATCGGTTCATAAAATTGTTTTCCCAGAAGTCCCCTGTCACTATGATAACTTTCATTTATCTCGGCGCCTAATGGAGCTAAGAAGCTATTTAAGAAACCATCCAAAAAACAGCCATTAGCGAGCGAAATAGCCTTGAGAAACAATCGTAAAAATGGTCAGGATATGAAAGCAAATATCAGCAATGGATTGACGCAAATGACGATGAAAAGCAAACTCATTACATTTCCAAAACACTAGATACCCTCATTAGTTGGCTGGAACACGATATTTCCTGGATTCAACTCGCTAGTGCAATCGGTGGATTGATCCCAAACCATACCTGATTTGGGGTACAAAAGCCTAAACATTTTCTTGGGCGGTTATTTAATTTGGTCATAATTTTTTCAACATCTTCGCGCGTCATGCTGTCGAAGCTTGAGCCTTTGGGTGCGTACTGGCGAAT
>JBLHGN010000227.1:0-6045 GCA_047616325.1 Lentisphaeria bacterium | reverse complement strand
CTACCAACTGTTTACATATCGCAAGGCCTAAACCGCTGCCGCCGAATTTGCGAGTGGTGGAGGTGTCTGCTTGACGAAAAGCCTGAAACAAATGGGCTTGATCTTCACGCGAAATGCCAATGCCACTGTCGCAAATAGAAAATAATAATTTCACTTTATCGCCAGTGTTCTTAGAGTCCAATCTAACGCGAACAATAACGTAGCCGTTAGAGGTGAACTTAAATGCGTTGCCCACTAGGTTGACGACAATTTGTCGAAGACGTGTGGGGTCGCCGATTAAATGAGTGGGTATATCTGGGCTTATATCGCTAAACAGTTCGATGTCGCGTTTGCCTGCTGTGGCAACAAAAAGTTTGAAGCAATTACTAATCAGTTCTTCAATATTAAATTCGATTTTTTCCAAAAGCATTTTTCCAGATTCAATTTTGGAGTAATCGAGAATGTCATTAATAATTTCGAGCAGCGACTCGCCCGAGCGATAGAGTACATCGAGGTAGTGTTTTTGATTGTTGTTTAACGGCGTGTCTCGCAACATTTCCACCATGCCAACAACCCCGTTTAATGGCGTGCGAATTTCGTGGCTCATCGTGGCGATGAATTCACTTTTTGCTTTGTTGGCATTTTTTGCATTTTCAATGAGTCGGCGAATTTCCTGCTTTTGTTGTTTTTCTTCCTTAAGTGCCCGCTCTACAACGCGGCGTTTTTCAGTTTGTGACACCAGTGCACTGCGCATGGATTCATAGGCATCGGCTACATCATCAAGCTCATCCCTGTTTTCGGCTGTAGCAATGCGACGCTCTAGTGTTAAGTTATGAGTGAAATCGTCGTAGTCGGCAGTGGTAATATAGTCGCTCATATGGATGATGTGCCGAAGCAATAGTCGGCGCATACTGTAGGCAAATGTAATAGTAAGTAGAGCGATGACAATAACGTCTAGCAGAAAGTGTTTAAATAAGTGTGTTATGGTTTTGTCGGTCGTGCTCGACATATAGTGTTCATTGACGCTTATTTCCAGGTTTGCAGTGCCGCCGCCATAGGAAAAACCGTAGCTGTGACGGCTGGCCATCGGCAAGTTTTGATTTTGATTCACGGACCCTGTGGCTGCAAGCGAGAGCGGCACTCCGGTGCCGGAATCTGAGGGATTGCTAGCATGGGCCGGATTCAGAGTCAGTTTGGTAAAGTCTAGATTATTAGCGACGGCTAGTTGGTCTAGCCGTCGCTGTAATTCAGTGATGTCGTTGTTGTTAGCGGCAATTATTAGGTGGGTAATGGCGAATTTGGCAACGTTATCGAGTTGAGCGCTTCTCGTTACATCGTTTTCGCCGCTGAAGACGATCAGGCGCAAGCAAAAACTAAGAGCAATTGCGCTCATGCATAAGGATAACAGCACGAGTGTCAGCATTCTGGCTAGGCGCGAGACCTTGCGCCGACCGCTTGAGCGAGGGTGCACTGATGTGCCTTTAGATTGTGTGGTCTTCTGCATAGGGGCACCAAAATGTATGGGGGCAGAACATAGAAAGTTTAGCCGTTATTAAGCTAACGACATGAAGTGCTCTAACAGGTTATTCAAAAAGCGTTGCCCCTGTGCGCTGGGCCTGATTTGTCCGGGAGCATTATCCATCAAACCTTTACCTTGTAAATACGTAATTTTGGCAGCGATCGATTCAAGGGCCAGCCCTGTTCTAGCGCTGAACAAAGATTCTGCAACCCCGGCGTTTAGTCTCATGGCATTCATCATAAATTCAAGCGGAAGCTTTTCTTTTGCAATGGAAGATGAGGCGGTCGTGTAGGGTTTTGCCAGGTTCATATAGTCTGAAGGTGCCCGTGTTTTATTGTAGCGAACAATATTTAGTGCCGCCTGCTGACTCTGCTGCAACTTTGCATCCGAATTATCTATTTGCGTGATTTTGCCATGTGCCCCGGCGCCTATTGCCAAATAATCGCCAAACTGCCAATAATTGAGATTATGTTTCGATTGTTTGCCCTCACGGCTGTATGCTGAAATTTCGTACTGCTGAAATCCGGTTTGGCTGAGTAACTGGCTTCCTGCGTCCTGTATGTCGGCTAGCGTATCTTCATTCGGTAGCTGTGGTGGATTGGAGTAGAATTCGGTATTTTTTTCTATGGTCAACTGATACCAAGAAAGGTGGCTGGCACCCAGCGCCATGGCACAATCAAGATCCGCAAGTGCCTGCTCTGCGGACTGCTTGGGCAAGCCGTGCATGAGATCGATATTGATATTCTCTATACCGCCACTATGAGCTAAATCGAAGGCCTGTTTGGCCTCGTTGCCGTTGTGTATGCGACCCAGCGACTGCAGGTGGTCATCGTTAAAGCTTTGTACTCCTAACGATAAGCGATTGATGCCGGCGCGGCTCAATTCAGAAAAATTTTGATATTCAGCGGTGCCTGGGTTCGCTTCCATAGTGATTTCCACCTCTGCGCTGAGCCCAATTTCACTGTCGATGCGGTCTAAAATAGCCGCGATGGCCTTTGTGGGAAACAAGCTGGGTGTGCCGCCGCCAATAAATATCGACTCAACTTTTCGTCCCTGTACGAATCGTACCTGCTCGTGCAAATCTTCAAACAGGGCTTTACAATACGCTGTAACCGGTAAATTGCCGTTTTGCTGGTGGGAGTTAAAGTCGCAGTAGGGGCACTTGCGCACGCACCAGGGTATGTGCACGTATATGGAAAGTGGGGGAAGAGTTAAAAAGTCGAGACTGGTTCTCATAGGTAAATTCAATACTAGGCTATATTTCCAGGGTGTGAGATGGTGCGGGCGACGCTCGGCAATGTAAAGTAAAGAAAACGAAATAACTACAGAAAACACAGAAAATACAAAAAGCTAAAACCCAATATAAAACTAATAATATTAAAGAGGAAGAGCTCGCTTGGGTGACTCCACCGATTTCTGGCGTAGAGATAATGCTCCAATAAACATAACGATTTAGCTGCAATCACCCACAATAGATGTAAAGGTCCTCGAATGAGCACTCCTAACAAAACTTCTTCAGCAACAATCGGCGCACTTCTAGTGGCGACACTAGCCTTGTGTACCATGCCCACTGCGTATTCCAGTAGTTATGGCAACTTCGACGCTCGCTCGCTCGCCATGGGTGGGGCGAGTGTTGCAGCTGGCAACACTGAACATGCACATTTTTCTAACCCGGCACTACTTTCATTTGAAAATGAAGATGAGGACGGTACCCGTAACGGTCGTTTTACCTTTCCCAGCGTTTTAGCCTTGGTGTCAGACGCGGGCAAATCAGCTGCAGAGATAGTGGAAGATGACCTCGATGGCCAAATTAGCGACACTATCAATGTTTTCAACGCATCGCCAGAGAATCCCGAGTCGCAGCAAGCGGTGCTGGACGCGCTCAATAATTTTAACGACGCCATTGGTCTACTCAACAAGCAAACCATTGAACTGGAAGTTTTTACCGGCATTTCTGTTAGTGAGCCAGCGGACCGCGAGGGCGGCAGTTTTTTTCTCGGTGTGCGCGGCATGGTACTGGGAAGGGCCGAAATTAGTGAAGCTGATTTGGCGCTGCTCGATGACTACATTAATTCGCTTGAGTTTGTTGTGGCCAATGGTGTGCCGGAGGCCGGCGATCCCCTGTTTGCTGGAGGGAGCCTTGTCGATCCGCGTGCCGACCTCACTTCTCTCGCACGGGTGTCTTCTTTGTTAGTGAGCGAATGGGGCTTGGCATTCTCGAAGGAGTTTCCTCTGTGGAACGTGCCCGTTGCGTTTGGCCTTACGCCAAAGCTTATGCAAGTGGACGTGTACAGAGACGTTGTCAATTTTGCAGATGAAACGCCTTCTTATAGCGACAACAAAACCTCACACCTAACGATGAATTTCGATCTTGGTGTGGCTATGGATCTGTATGACAATTATCGCCTTGGTTTCGCCATTAAAGATCTGGTGCCGCGTACCTTCGCCAGCGAAAATGGTTTGCGGGTTGAAATGAACCCCCATGCGCGTTTTGGTGCAGCGTATTTCAATTCATGGGTAACCGTTGGTCTGGATTACGATGTAATAAAAAATAAACCCATCGCCAACGAGCCCGAAAGTCAGGAGTTGTCGCTAGGCCTTGAACTCAGCCCCTTCGACAGTATCGATTTGCGCTTGGGGTATCGGCAGGATATGGTGGGTGAGCGAGATGATATTCTTTCCGCCGGTATTCGCTATCAAATCTGGCGTGTGGTGGCAGAGGCTACTTACGCGGTGAGCTCTGAGGTAGAGGGTGGTGCCTTGCAACTTGGTTGGACTTTTTAGCGTCTAATACAAGAAAAGATAATAAAAAGGGAGGGTGGAAGCCCTCCCTTTTTATTGCAAGTCGCTAACTAGCGTCCGTCCATAAACTGCACTATGCCATACGCAGCAGCGTGTCCTGCTTTAATGCCGCCTCGGCGTCTATCACATCTAACTTAAGTGCTTCGCCCACAGCTTTACAGGTCAACATGCCTTTATGCACGTTTAAACCATCGAGAAGATGGCGGTTGTCCAGCAGCGCATGTTTTGCTCCTTTATTGGCCAATTGCATTACGTGGGGCAGTGTGGCGTTAGTGAGGGCCATGGTAGAGGTTCGGGCCACTGCACCTGGAATGTTCGCCACACAATAGTGAATTACACCATCCACCACATAGGTGGGTTTTTGATGTGTGGTAGGGCGACTGGTCTCGAAACAACCGCCTTGGTCGATGGCGACATCTACCATTACAGAACCCATCTTCATCAAGCTCAGCATGTCGCGGGTGACTAATTTGGGTGCAGCGGCACCAGGTATCAATACGGCCCCAACCACTACATCGGCTTCTCTAAGTTGCTTTTCTAGGTTTGCCGTATTGGAAAACAGGGTTTTGATGCGACCGTTATACGTCTCGTCAATCTCTTTTAAGCGATTCAGTGAGCGATCGAGAATAGTCACATCGGCACCCAAACCCACGGCCATACGCGCCGCGTGCAAGCCCACCACACCGCCACCGATAACACAGACATTGGCGGGTTCAACACCGGGTACGCCTCCGAGCAATATTCCGGCTCCGCCCTGGGCTTTTTCTAAACAGTGGGCCGCTGCTTGTATTGCCATGCGACCTGCCACCTCGCTCATTGGCGCCAGAAGCGGCAGGCCTCCGTTTTTATCGCTCACAGTTTCATAGGCGATACAGGTGGCGCCAGAAGCCAAGAGTAATTTGGTCTGCTCGGGGTCGGGAGCCAAATGTAGGTAAGTGAACAGTATCTGTCCTTCGCGCAGCATAGCGCATTCATTGGGTTGCGGTTCTTTTACCTTTATGATCATATCCGCGCGAGAGAAAATTTCCTCTGAGTTGGCTAGAAGTTCGGCGCCGGCGCTACCATAATCGTCATCACTGCAGCCAATGCCTTCTCCAGCTTGGCTTTGAACAATAATAGAGTGGCCGGCGTCGCTCAATTCCCGCACGCCTGCGGGAGTGAGCCCAACGCGGTATTCGTGGTTTTTAATTTCTTTTGGTACGCCTATCAACATCGCGTGATCTCCGAAAAAATGGGTGTTCAGTCGACAATATTCCAGGGTTAAGGTGACAAAATATGTACTTGAAAAATCCACTAAAACGACAATAGTAACTACATATTGCAGTTATTTATAGAATAATCAACTGAAAGCTGTGACGAATCAAGTGGAAATTCTAGCTCCGGTGGATGTTCACATACTGCGTGAGCTGCAGAAAGAAGGGCGCATAAGCTTTGCCCAATTGGCGCGTCGCGTGGGCCTCACCACTACGCCCTGTATTGAGCGGGTTAAGACATTGGAAAAGCAGGGAATAATTAACCCATCTTCAGTGCCCAAAAAGCAAAAACCCATATAAATCAATATGTTGAGAACTTTATTTCCATTTTAATGCACTACAGGTGATTTTTTAGGCAGCCTTCTTCACGCTTTTTCGCGCCCCTAATGAGTCGGCTTTTACTCCCAGCGCACTAAAAATTTGCTGGTGAGCGGGTTCAGCCTTTGTTGTTGATCGAATGTGTATCTGTGACCCATCTTCTGTTGGCATGGT
>JBLHGN010000226.1:0-6061 GCA_047616325.1 Lentisphaeria bacterium | reverse complement strand
GCAGCGCCAATGATCGCTGGTGGCCGACTCCCACCAAGCGAGCTTTGCCACTATCCGCCGTCCGCGCCTAGGCGATAAGAGCCTTGACGTAGGTTTTCGTACCTTTGGACTTCAAATCCTTATATACCTTCTGCTTTTAACTCAGAATCGTCACTTTTGGGGGGGTCTTCATCTAGTGTTGGACGATCGCTCGCAAACGTAGCCTCTAACACATCCCCTTGGTTCACGACCGTATAATACGCTTGAGATGTGGGAGAGGCAGGGTCCCTACCTATCAGGCGAAACGACATTTCCACCGTCAACCTTGAGCCCTAAATTATTGAGCACACCTTGAAGTTCCTGAGAACGACTACTTCCATTATATAATTCACCCCATGAAACATCACCATCTAAAGCTTTTTGATCGCTAAAGGTCAATAAGAAATAATCCTCTCTCTCAAATTCATACATGCGGACGTCCCAACCGGCATCAACTATTTCATTTAAGTCACTATCGGGGTCATCGATCGCCGCCTTAAAGATTTCTACTGGATTTTTCGAACCGCCAGCAACGTCCTCGTCATTATATTTTGTTCGCTGGTCGCCCATCACTGAAATGAAAGCTATTGAAATATTGCCATGCATTGGCACTTGTAGATTTGCGGAAGACACGTCGCCCTTAATCATCATTAGGCTATCGACATTAAGCATTATAGCGGTAACTCCAATTTAGTTGAGTATTTGCATTTCCGCCTAAGTTGCTCGAATGAATTAATCTCAATTTCTGGCAATGCGGCGACTCCCTTTCAGAGGTCACCAACATTTGCAATGTATTTTTTCGAAAAAGGTTAATAAACAATAAAAGTTTACGCCGACTATAACAGGACTTACTCAAGGCAAGGTAGATGTCGTAAGTAATAAGCTGACAGCATGAAAATAGATTGATCTCGGCGGCCCAATCTTGTCGGATGTGACTGCAGCCAAAATGTTCGCGAATGACCGAGCAACTTTTACTCTCCGCCAAAGCGTTGTCATTGCACTGTCTGAAGCGATGTTTGGTAAATTCAGCGCCAAGTTTTTCCAACAATTTCGCGACGTCCTTACTGATGAATTTGGAACCGTTATCGGAGTGAAATCCCTTTATTTTTAAAGGGTAATCTCGCCATCGCACCTTCCAGCGCGGGAAGTAAAAAAACTAGATGATCTTTTCGACCGTCAGATTAATGTGATACACCCCTTTCGTTTATCTTGATCGCCTTGGTGTACGGTGTCCACGCGAAGGTAGCCCGGTTGATCTTGGGGAAAGGATTTGCGAAGCTCACCGATGGTCGACTTTTTCGCCTTCGATTTCGTTTTTGTGAATTGGCGACGGGTTCTTTGATAGGTGTAGGAGCGACGTAAATTGTAAATATGGCTCATCGAAATCCATACCAAGCGTTCGTGCCGTGGATCGTTCGTCTGCTGTAGGCGTTCACACAGTTGCTTAATCACGGCGCCACAGGGTCTCTCATGAATGGCATCCAGCTCAGCGAGCAGACGAATATCATCCTCCCAAAAGCGTCGCGCAAATCCCTTCGGTGAGCGCTGGCGTTGCACGCATTTTTCGGTCTTAATATAATGACGAATAAGTCGCGTCATCTGTTGCCGGGAGTACCCGCTGATTTTAATCAAGTAGCGAATAACAATCCCTTTTTCGCGCTTACCAAGGGTTGTGTATCGGAATTGGATAAGGGTCTTTTGTAGCCATGTATAGCGATCATCTTTGCTATCCAGTGGCTGGTAGTGGTAGATCTCTGCGCCAGTTAAAAACTGTTCAAGTTGATCAATTGCTGTGAAGGTGTCGATGGTCATCGATAGCTCTCATTTAGCCGTCATGGTAGCGATTCCTGCCGCTTCAGACTCATTTCATTATGGAAACGGGTTGCGCGTTCAGGCTCATTTCATATTGGACAAGACTGGTATTTTACTTTCGCCCTGTCCTGTGGCACACTTTCGCTCCGCATTAGACAGCGTCAAAAGGCATCCGCATTTCTATTGACAAGCGTCAGCAATAAAGGTTTTTTAGGCTAAAAGGAAGATAACAGTGCCAAGAACGACTAAGGAAACACAAGGGATTCTGGAAAGATCACTTACGTTTAAGCCAACACAACTAATCCGTGGCGTACTTGTCACACTAACAACGTTCACAGCCCTATTGGCCACAGCTCTTGTAAACGCTCAAGACATCGAGCCTGAAGTACCAGTTTCTGCACCCAGTCCCTTTTCGCTACTTAGCGCTCTACACGAGCTGCGCAGTATTAAAGGGACAAACGAAGCACTTTCGTTAGGCGAATATGGCGAACTTGCAGAACAGGTATTTGGCAGTGACCCAGTAAGCGTTGAGCTGGCTTCCCCGTCAGAGAGCGACGTCAACACCTATTTCGCCGCCAAGATAAACTCCGACGAAACAGTACAACTTTACATTGCGCTGAATCCCACATTGGAAACAACCACCACCGTATTTGACGATGGCACCGAACTAAGTACATCGGCACAGGGCGTAGCCCTTATATTGCAGGGAATTGCAGGAGAGTGGGCGTTTACTGACTTTGACGGGGAAATAGTTATCGATGGCCTTAATGCAGAGATATACTACCCCGCCTCTGCTATCGACCTTCCCTTTCTCGGCGAACAACGCGTCTATGACTTTAACGGCCAGTCACTTACTTTGCGCAACGAAGGAATAAGGGTCGATGGCGTTACACAAGTGAGCGGTACAGCATCAAACGACATCTTTGATTTTTCTTCTACCACGTCATACCCAGGTATGGCCCTTAGCGTGAATGGTATGGAAGGAATCGATACCCTGATAGGCCCAACTCTTGAATCTGGTACGGTTTGGGATATAGGCGGAGTACCTGGAACGAACGTGTCAATAAGAAACAACCACAACATTTATCTTTTCTTAGCGGGCGTTGAAAGTCTTGTGGGTGGCCCCCAAGCAGATATTTTCGAAATCACCAGTGCAGTTCAATCCGACATCATCTCCATAAACACTGGGCAAGGCAACGACACCCTAATAGGTGCTTACGAACAAAACGCCTGGAGCCTTAATTCCGACACTTGCGGGCAGCCCTTAGAAGAAAGAGCCAACAGCACGGTTTCCACTAGCGACATTTCTCTAACGCCAATAGGCTGCACGCGCACTATTGATGGCGGAATATCGCTTGGGCCTGGCATCGCCACTTTAAACCCCTCCGAAATCAGTGTTCAGGATAGCGTCGAGTTTAACCTTGATAGTAGCCCCATTGTAGTTGGCACCCTACAGGCGGGTACTATTTATGCCGGCACTGTTGATTTTGGTACTGTCAATATTGGCACCATTGAAGGCAATAGTGGGGCTAACGCTGTAGTAATTGGCGAACTAGAATCAACAGCCAGCGATGACCCCGAAAACCAAGCGATGCAAACGGATTCAGACGGCGGCGTTGGCAGCTTAGATTTCTATGTGCTGGCACTGATGATGACGTGCGGATTAGTAAACATTAAACGCAAGTTTTCCGCATTTTTTTATATCAATCACCAGCTCAACTTTCCGCACATTAAAAAAGAAAATGCACAAACGTGCATTTTCTTCGTTGAACGGAAAACCTCACTCGCGTCCAAAACCGATTAGTCTTTTTAATACGCTTTCACGCCTGCCACCAATCAAATACGCACGGTAACCCGCCCGTTGTAACACGTAGATGGCTTGCTCGCCGCGAGCACCACTCTCGTTAGAAACGAATACCATAAGACGTTTATCCAGCTCGTGCAAACGCCTTTTCAGGGCGTTAATGGGAATATTAATGCTGCCCTTTACATGGACACTTTTATATTCTGCAGCTAAACGCACATCGACAATTTGATAACTTTTAGTATCCATAATGCGAACGTGTTTGGGGTCAATATGTTTTATAAATGTGCGTTTCAGTATTTTGTCAAAATCCTCCTTGGCGAGCACACCCAGAACTCCAGAGGTGTTCATGGTCACCTGAATTGAACTGGCCGCATTGGGCACCAAAGACTCATCGCCAAAGAAATCGCCCATACCGATTGTGCGGGTATCGCCCTGATATTCAGTTAAGGTCGCCGTCCCACTTTTAACTATATAGAAATTCTGCAGTACTTCGCCAAAATGAACAACGACTTGAGCCTCTCTCACCCGCGATTCGGAAAATTGAGCAAACAGATACTGCGCCTCACGCTCCGATAAATTCTTGGCCAAGATGGATTCCAAAAATAACGACATCCACCGAGTTTTATATTGCAGCTCAGCATTTTCCAACCTACTTATGTCAACAACGTTATATTCGCCTGTAGTATTCCAAGAAAAATACTGCTCCACCAGAATTCTGCTCAGTTGCAATACCTCACATTGCGTTTTTGCGAACGCGCTGGCATTCGTTGGTAGCTTATCTTCCAGCGAACAATAACTTGCACCGCTGTCCGCGTGAATGTCTTTATGTACCTGATTTACGCATTCCAAACGCACGCATCCTTCGAGTAAATAATAATTCATCGAAGCCGAGCGTGCACCTTTAAATAGATATGAGCCCTCGCTGTAAGTAACAACAAGCGACTTGTCCCGCAAATAATTTAAGTGCCGGGAAGAAATTAAATCCAGAAGATGAAATTTTTTAAAGTCTTCAATTTCTGGCCTGGGTACCGAAGTCATGATGCTGCCCTCGCTACGTCCCTGCTGCATTAAAAATAAGAATTCCAACAAAAAGCAAACTGAACTTAAAGCTATTAAAACACATTAATTATAGATTTAAAGATTATAGAAGGACAGGAATGATTATCTATATAAAATCACGAAGCTAGAACGGAAGGTGATTCAGGACGCCAGAGTGGCGCGAAAATCAAAATGGAGATGTGTTTTGGCGCTTAAACTGCCTTCTTTAGCATAGACAAAGACAGATTTTCGTTTTGATATGCAAATTTAATTGCAAGAAAAGGACAATAACGGGAGATTTTTGTCGGTGTGAGAAGAATTGAACCTCCGGCCCCCTTCCTCCCGAAGGAAGTACGCTACCAGACTGCGCCACACACCGAGGACTAGATCATAGCGAAGTATTGTGGTGCTGCCAAGAATAGTTCAAAGGGTAAGCTGAGCGGTAATAATAATATGTTAGATGACCCGACAAGGCAGACCGCCTTGAAAATAATAAAAAGTCGAGATAGCGTGATTTAATAATGAAATCGAACCAGAAAACAGCCGTGAGTTTTATTGTAACCGTAAGATACATCCATCAATTATATTTTATCCACGTAAGGTCGCGTCGCAAATTGGAAGAAATGACTTTTCTCACCGCCTAGGTCAAAAACCAACATTGGCACCGCTTAAATGTTGTCGGTAGACCCTTTCCAAAGCAGACATTAACGCCTGTATTTGTGGCTGAAATGTAGCGGTTGTTTTGTATAAGTATGCCGTAGCTACGCACAAGATCACCCGAAGACTGGTAGTCCGAGAATATACATTTGTTATGAGGCATCTGTAAAAATTTAAAAAGAGCGAATTTTTCTTTTTGAGGCGATCACATCGTCAGCCTATGGGTGAGTTTCAAAAATGAGGAAAACGCTTTATATTCAGCCCTGGATTAAACTCGCTAGTGCAATCGGTGGATTGATCCCAAACCATAACTGATTTGGAGTGCAAAAACCTAAACATTTTCTTGGGCGGTTATTTGATTTGGTCATGATTGTTTCAACATCTTCGCGCGTCATGTTGTCGAAGCTTAATCCTTTGGCTGCGTACTGGCGAATCAAGCCATTGGTATTCTCATTAAGACCACGCTCCCATGAGTGGTAGGGATGAGCAAAATACCCCTGTGCATTGAGCGCTTGTGAAATCACTTCATGTAGCGCGAACTCCTTACCATTATCACAGTTAGTGTTGTTACATCAGGAGCTAAGGGAGAAAGGGTTTCCAGCATTGCGTTCTTAACGGCCTCCGCTGTTTTGTTGGGAGCTAAGGCAATTAAAGTGAATCGCGTTTTTCTTTCAACAGCCGTCATCAATACTGACCCGCCTGGGTTACCAATAATAAGATCCATTTCCC
>JBLHGN010000225.1:0-6069 GCA_047616325.1 Lentisphaeria bacterium | reverse complement strand
GGCCCAGCGCTATATGCAATTCCCAGCCACTATCACGAGACATTACATCGATAATGGCTTGATAGTAGCCTAAGGCCTGCAAGGCAGATACAGCTTCACGCTTAATCCATTTGGCTGAACGCGGCAACCCCAGGGCCGATGGTGGCAGAATACCGTCTGACGCCCCAAGATTTAGCTCAATATTTTTACGCAGCTCTGCTGACACACCACTTATTTCAATTGCGACACCAGAACCGTTGTTTGCATCTGCAAAAGGTACGCTAAGAAATAAACAACAAAGCAATAACAACGCTGGGGCAACACGCACTGCGCTATAAATTAAATTAAAAATTGCACCCACTTCCTTTATGACCTTGTATTATAGTTCGTCTGATATATCAGACGATTTTTAAGATCAGATACACCATTTTTGACATGGATATCCCGTTGAGGAAAGGGTATCTCAATATTGTATTTCCTTAAGGCATCTTCCAGCGTCCACAAATAATCGGAAGTCATTCCTGTGGGACGCCTCACATGCTCTGCAGTTACCCATACGCACAGAACAAAATTAAGGCTACTACCACCAAAACCCGTCATCCAAACCACTGGCTCCCGACCTTGCACCCTTAGGGTATAGTCTACAGAAAGTGCGGCCTCTAAAGCAGCCATTTTTACAAGATTTTTATCGGTGCCATACGCCACCGAAAAACGAATTCGAAATCTACGCGTACTCCCTTCAAGCGTACAGTTAGTGACTAAGCCACAAGTTAGTTCGGCGTTGGGAATAAGAATATCAACATTATCATTGGTGCGAACGAGCGTGGCGCGCATATGAATTTCAATTACATCACCCACAACGCCCGATGCAAGCTCAATAAAATCGCCCACTTTCAAACTCTTCTCTAAAAGCAAGGCGAGTCGGGATAAAAAATCATTAACAATGCTTTGCAACCCCAAACCCACACCAATACCCAGGGCGCTGGCAATTAAGGTGAGCTTACTTAAGTCGATACCAAGGGCAGAGACCGACATTAAAGCTCCCGCCATCAGAATCACATAATGAGCAATCCTACCAATCACATAAAAATGTGCTGGCGTTTTGTCACTATTGGAAAGAATTAGTCGCTTTAGTCCTTTTCGGACAAACTTTGACGCCAAAAAAGTTAGCATCAAAATAAGTATCGCGGTAAACAACTCACTTACCAGTAAGTCAAAATTACCCACCTTAAATATCGCTACATTCCAAAAATTATTATTCACTCTTATCATCCAGAATATTAATTGGGCTATAAGTTAACTGCGGGCTAACTCTAAGTTAGCTATTTTAAAATTTTATGAAACTCGCGACCTAGAACCACCTCTTCCATCTAAATAATGAAATTAAACTTACCGCCACTGAAACCATAAAAAACAACAGCACATAGTATGAACATTTAAAACTCAATTCGGGCATATATTCAAAGTTCATACCGTACAAACCCGCCATAAATCCCAGAGGCACAAACACCGCGGTGACAACCGTTAGCACAAACATGGTCACGTTAAGTTGGTGTGAGGCTATGAAAATATGCCCTCCACCAAATCCCCGCAAATATCGTAATGCATTTCCGATAGGCTGTATAGGCGCTCGAAGCGGTCGTGCAAGTCGTTAATAACATGCTGGTGACGCACAAGCTCGACAGCCGATTGATCGTCTCTAGTGTGGCGTACTTAACTAGTAATGGCTTGGTGATAATTAAATGCGCGCTTGAGCTTTACCAGCCTCGCTTTATAAAATACAAGGCTTGCCACTACTTGATCGGAGCCCTGATTATTGAGCGCGTCTTCTAGCTCACTAAGATTATCTTCAAATCGCAACAGCGAACGGAGATATATAGAGGCCGACTCATGCATAATTTTGCAGGCAAGCGGTAGTGGCTCCGAGACCAAAGAGTGAAGTTAGCCATCACCAAAAACAGTTTCTATACCCATTGACTTAGCGGGGTGCACCGTCACTAAAAACCTATCGCCAATAAAAAAACTATCTGCTGGCGCCGAAACTCTAAGTCGTCACCTGCCACCGCAATACCCCGGTACAGAATAAAAATATGGTTGGCAAAGAACTCGATTTTAGGAGGATGACGGGTACGCAGCGCGTCCTGAATTACCAGCACATGACAAGCTAAGGATTCTAGCAATTCGCTAACCTTAGCTTTGTTGTCTATTTCAATATCTATCCGGACTTTTGCTGAGCTATTGTTTCGCCAATGAGCGACAAGCTCGTCGCCACCAACAACTATTTGTTGATCGCTGCCCACCAGTAAAGTTCACATCATATCAATCCACTCAAAGCAGCTGAATTACTTAAAAGAATCGAGCCAGCTATTTCAGGCAAACTTGAAACAGGATAGCCTCAACATTGAATAGTCTCACAACCCGAGAAGCTCGGAGCAAAAATCCAGCCATTTAACGTGCTTTTCGCACGAAGACAATGCCGACTAAAAAACAAATAAAGATAGGAATAAGGACAGCAAACATGGGGGAAAACCCCAAAATAATACTCGATGGACCCAAAAGTTTTTGACTGGTTTCAAATACTAGGCCGACAATCACCCCAACGAATACCCTAAACCCCATCGTCACTGTGCGTAAAGGCCCCAAGATAAACGAAATTGCAATCATCACCAGACTTAATGTCGCCAGTGGTTGCAGCGCCTTGCGCCAAAATGCCAGACGGAATTCACTGGCATTGAGGTTTTGCCTGTCGAGATACGCTGAATAAGCATACAGTCGCTGCATGGGCAGCGCGCGCGGGTCCAGAACCAGCACATTTAAGAGCGAAGGAGATACTTCTGAGTCCCAGCGGCCCGTTGCCAAGGTTTCTTTAATCACGTGGGTTTCGCCGGTAAGCTCGTCCTCCTCAAACTTGGTGAGGTGCACATTCTGCTCAAACCAATATCCACCCTGAAAAATGGCCGAATCCACAAACCTGGCTTCGATTAAATTGCGGTCATCATCTATTTTAAAGCGGGTAATGCCATAGAGCTTGCCATTGGGCAGCACCGCATTGAAATGCATAAACTCATTGCCTTCCCTGTGCCACAAACCTCTCGCGCTCTGCAATGCCTGGTTGTGCCCCTGAGCCAAGGCTCTACGCGAATCGGCGTATTGGTCGGAGTATGGGGCCACGTACTCTCCTACAAGAGCACCAATAGCAATAAACACAAAAACAGGCCGAAACGCCGCCCAGATAATCTGATTAACCGAAACGCCCGCAGCGCGCATGACCACCAGCTCACTAGACGTAGCTAGTGCCCCCAAACCGATTAAACAACCCACCAACGAAGACAGGGGCAGGAATTGATAGAAACCGGACGGAAGCCGCAAACAGACGTAGATAACAACTTCTAAGAGGTCGTAATCTGCTCGTATATCTGAAAGCTCATCAACCAAGGCCGAAATAGAATTTAACGACATGATGACGATAAGTACAGTGACGATGGCACCCCAAACCGAACTGGCAATATAAGATTTAACTAACTTCATTACACCGACTCAGCGGGTGGCGTTGATATGCTTTTAACTGACGCCTTGTTATTTGTCGACCTCGTTCGCCTGACCATGCTCGGCCCCAAGTAAAGCAGAAGCGCTACCATAAAGAAGAAAAAATGAATCCACCACAACAGGCCTTCAACCGGAGATTCGCCCTTATCCATAACACCGCGGGCAGCGTTCAGGCTGACAAGGTATAAAATATAGACAATGATGGCGGGCAGTAATTTTCCGTAGCGGCCTTGTCGGGGTCTAGTGCGACTGAGAGGCACGGCTAAGAAGCCCACTACCAGCACTAACAGCGGCAGAGAAAACCGCCATTGAAGCGCCACCCGGGCCAGCAGCGAATTATCGCGATACAACTCGTTAATAGACATGCCATCTGTGGCTTTACGATGCCCTATAGCGTAGTTGGGTTCTGGGAGAGACTGATAATAAGATTCGGTTTCCACCACCTCATAGCTGGACTCCCCCGGTTTTCCCTTGTATTGCTTTACATTTTTTAACAGCAAATACTTTTGCCCAAACTCCCTATCGACAATGGTTTCGCCTCTGTCCGCAAACAGAATAGTGGGCGCGCCCTCGGCACTGCCTTTCGCCACTTCCGCCATAAAGACGTTATTGAGCTGCTTCTTATCCTTGCTTACGGACTCGGCGTAACTAACACCGTTGCCGTCATCGAGATCGTTAAATCGCGCGGGTTTCAAGGTTTCGAAATCTATATTGTTGCGTTGTTCGGCCAACAGGGTTTCCGATGCGCGAACCCCTTGAGGCCCCAAGTACATGCCTAGAGCGGCCACCAAAATTGACACGGCAAAAGCGATCACCATAGTATAAAACAGCAAACGCCTGTCGCTCACACCGCAGGCCGAGAGCACTGTCATTTCACTTTCAAGATGGAGTCGACCGTAGGACAATAGAATACCAATAAACAAACCCAGGGGTAAGATAAGCTCTAAAAAGCCGATGGATTTATAGGCCATAAGCGTCAGCAATACGCCAGCATCCATTTTGCCGGCGGCAGCTTGGGCCAAATACTCCACAAAACGGGCACTGTATATAATAAGCAGTAAAATTAAACTCACCGCAAACATTGCTGTGAGAACTTCTCGGGCGAGATAGCGGAAGATTATCAAAAATCATTTACCTTTTTTATAATCAAGCATGAAGTCTTGTCATGCTTTATACAATCCAAACATTAAAATTGACTTCCAACGACCAAATGCGACCGCCACACCATATTGCAAGACCACTAGCGCCCCATCGAACACCGCCACCTTAATGAGCCTGGGCTCTCTCGCGGTCGGTAAATTACGCCACAGATTCTATCATCTTCAGCTTTGTAAATATGGGATTATCCTAGAAAACTCCCTTGGACGCGAAAAAAATGCGTAAGATATTGTTAAGCGTATAAAATTTCAAAAAAAAGGGGCGGCCATCCGCTGGCCACCTTATTAGTGATGAGTAATTTTTCGACATTTTCTTGGTGCAACAAGAGTTTGCGTACACTTTCGTGATCCAACTGCGTTTTCTGGATTATTGAGCGCCAAATTTTTTCATTCGCTAAAATTGTCGTACACTAAGGTTTGTTAACACTCATATTTAGAACCGGAACCCAGCTTTATGGAATTTACAGCCAAAACTGCCGACATACTGACCTTTAAAACGCAATGCGCCGTTGTTTTTGCGCTAAACGAAAGCTTGCTGGCAAGCGCCGAATTAGTTGATGCTGTGCATCAGGGCATACTATCCAAACTAATTAAAAAGGGCGATCTCGAAGCGTACCCTGGCAAGTGTGCTTGGGTGCAGGTTCCCGCATCGAGTAAAGAACAGCCCTACGAACGCGTACTCTTGGTTCATTTAGGCAAAGGCGAGCATCACACCGGCGCCATCAAAAAAGAGGCTTGGGTGGCGGCGATAAAGGGCTGTTCCAAGGCTCTTGAGGCTCGCCCAGTAAAAGACGCCGCTCTATTTTTAGACGATCTAACGATTAATACCGAGGCGGAAAACTCAAGCCAAACGCTAGCGGAACTGGCGGCCATTAACATAACCCGCAGCCATTACAGGTATACCAGAACCAAGACCAAGGCCAAAAACTTACCAACACTCAAGAAGCTAACCATCGCCTGCGCTAGCTCTGAACAACGCAACGCGGCCAAACTGGGCATTAAAACAGGCCAAGGCATCGGCATCGGGATTAATGCCGCGCGCGAGCTGGGAAATTTACCCAGCAATATATGCACGCCCACCTATTTGGCCGAGTTAGCCAAGGGCTTCGAAGAAGAATGCAAGCCTTTGCGCGTTAAAGTGCTCAATGAAAAACAAATGGAGAAGCTGGGCATGGGCTCACTTCTCTCGGTAACACGCGGAGCAGAAGAAGAAGCTAAATTAATTATTATGGAATATAAAAACAATCCAAAAGCCAGCAGACCTCACGTATTGGTGGGTAAGGGCATCACCTTTGATACCGGCGGAATCAGCTTAAAGGCTGGCTCAGGCATGGACGAAATGAAGTTTGATATGTGCGGTGCCGCGAGCGTTTTTGGCACGCTAGCC
>JBLHGN010000224.1:0-6072 GCA_047616325.1 Lentisphaeria bacterium | reverse complement strand
TTAACACAATGTTTCCATTGGCAAGCTGTTAGACTGCGTAAATCTAATAATTTGCCATTGATAAATTTTAAATTGTTCAATTCTGTTGCGACCTATGCTAACGAAACATCACCGTAAAAATCTGTTACTGAATTGCGATATTGTGTTAAAGAGTGTAAAGCTAGGGGCGAATAAATATTGTGCGCTGGTGCGGTGAATTACACTTCTTTACACTTTTTTGCCAAATAGCTATAGATAAAAGGCCTTGCGCCAATCACCATGGGCTTTGTGTTCCGCTAAAAGAGAAGCTATTTTGACGCCTTATCCCCTAAGCGTGATACCCAAGCCAGTGCGCAAACTTGTTTTGGTGTGTGCTGTGTTTTCCGCAACCTGTTTTTACCTTGGGTTTGCTGCGACTGTGGTTGCTTCAGAGGCTAACAACAGCGAGGGCTGCAGCGCCGCCAATGAAGGCTGTATTGCGGTGGGCAAATGGGAATTTTCGGTGGCCGTTGGGGCCGGCGTTCGCTCTAATCCGGTAGTTGGCCGAGACCCTATTCCGATTGTATTAATTCCTTCGCTCACGTATTACGGCAAACGTTTCTTTTTCGAAACCGATACCCTAGGTTTCACCTTATTTGAAACCAATAACAGCATGTTAAATGTGGTGGGCACTTTGGCCTACGATCATATTTATTTTAAAGACCGTAGCATTGGCAATTTTTCACTTGAAGATGGGGGGGCGCAGGGAGAAAGCTTTAGCCCTAATTCGCCGGTGGTTCGGGTCTCTGGCGATAGTTCTGGGAATGAGGGAACGCCAAGCCCTAGCGCTACCCCCGCACCCACCCCCGCATTTCGTTTCACTCTCTCCAGTGACGGGCAAGATGTAGTAGTAGACGGCCCAGCCCCAGAGCCGGAGGTTGTCACCCCGGGCTCCCAGATTATTCGCTTTGATGACCTTCCTAAACGAGGCCTGGCGGGTTTGGTGGGTTTTGAGTATTCACACGCTTTCTGCGATATTGACCTTGGGCTGCAAGTGTTGGCAGATGCTACTTCTGTACACCAGGGCAGTCAGATGAGGGGCTCGCTTGCACGCACGCTGCGCTACCAAAATCATCGCTTTATATTCTCTGGTGGTTTTGAATGGAAAGACAGTAAAACCCTCGACTACTACTACGGTGTTCGCCCCGATGAAGTAGACAATGCGCAAGATGCCTATGTGCCAAATGCCGGTACCTCGTATTATTTAAAAGCCGATTGGCGCTACCGTATTTCTAAGCGCTGGGATCTTGTGGGGGTGGTGCACAAGCGCTGGCTAGGTGCGGAGATTTCCAACAGTCCTCTATTAGATGACGACGCAGTAACGGCAGCATTTATAGGGGGAGAGTATCATTTTTAGGCCCGTAGCATCTCGTGTTAGGCTGGGCTTTTGGGGGTGTGCAATGCTTCTTTGTGGGGTGGCCGTCTCGCCGTTAGCGAGCGCTCAAACTTCTGGCTATGCGCGGCCACCCGACGCCGCCCACGCGATGCCGCTCATTCAGTTTTCAATTAAACCGCGTTTGTGTGTATTGTCTGAAGGTGAACAGGTGTGCCGCGACGAGTTGGAAATAAGTTGGACCTCGAAGGTGGGGCGCTCCCTGTGCTTGTATCAAAGTGAGAAGCGCTTGCCCTTAAGGTGCTGGGAGGACGAATTAAACGGTGAGCATTACATAGAAATTTCTACGTCGCGCAACATCGATTTCCAGCTAAAAGAAATGGTTAGCGATGATCTATTGGTGACTGAAGCATTTGAAGTGGTGCAAGACAATACTCAGTATCGGCGTCGCCGCCGCAATGCGTGGAGCTTTTTCTGATGACAATGGTGCTATTGGCCGAAGACGACGACAGGTTAGCGTCGCTTGTGAAAGATTATTTGGAGAACAACGGTTTTAAGGTGGTGGTCGAAGGCATGGGCCACAACGTGCCGCGCGCTGTCAGTGAATTACTGCCGGACATTGTGATTCTGGATGTTATGCTACCCGGTAAAGACGGCCTGACCATTTGCAAAGAAATTCGCCCTAAATTCGAAGGACCAATTTTAATGCTCACTGCGCGCGATTCGGATATGGATCAGGTGCTCGGCTTAGAGTTTGGTGCCGATGACTACGTAATAAAACCAGCCGAACCGAGAGTGTTGCTGGCGCGCATTCGGGCACTGTTGCGGCGTTCTCAAATTGAAACCAAAACCGGCGAAGCGGAGTTGCTGTTTGGGCCATTGTCGGTTAATGCGCCTGCCCGCAAGGTGACACTCAAAGGCGAAGAGGTGCCCTTTTCCACTCACGAATTTGATCTTCTCAACGAACTGGCCAAAAAAGCGGGAGTGATATTGAGCCGCGAGTATTTATTCAACGTTATCTACAGCCGCCCCTACGATGGACTCGATCGAACCATCGATGTGCGCATTTCCCACATCCGTAAAAAATTGGGCGACAGTTCCGACAACCCCAGCAAAATTAAAACGGTGTGGGGTAAGGGTTACCTGTTTGTAGCGGATGCTTGGTAACAGTGAATCGCGCCTTTTTATCGCTTTATTTTTTAATTGTAGTGTCCGTGGTGTTGGTGGGTTTGGGCACCGATAGGCTGTGGCAGTTTTATAGCCCAGAACCCCAAGTGGGCCCGTATGAATCTTCGTTTTTGCAGGTACTTGAGTTTGAGTTAGCGGGTTTGACTCACGACCAAGCCGTAGACAAGTGTGCGCTGCTGAGCCGCACGCTCAAGCGCCAGATCGAACTTTTTTCTTTGGAAGATTTTGCTCAATCGACCATGCAGCACCGTATTGCCAGCGGCGAATTGGTGTCTATTTTTGACAGCGAAGGACGCAAGTCTAGTTACCAGCGCGTCGCCCAGAGTGACTTCATTGTGCGCGTGACACTTCCGCAAGCCAATCAAGGCTACCGGTTTATTTACATCGCCTTATTGTGTGTTTTTTACCTGGTTATTGCCGTGGTGATTTATTTTTGGATTTGGCCTCTGGCGCGCGACCTATCAAAACTGGAGCGCCATACCCAACAAGTAGGCAAAGAGGGCGTATCGAGCATTGCTGAGCTTGGCCAGGGCTCTGCGGTATTTCCTCTCGCTGCAGCGTTTAATGCCATGTCGCAGCGAGTGAGCGCCTTGATTTCGTCGCACAAGGAAATGACCTATGCCGTGTCGCACGAGTTGCGCACACCCTTAGCGCGCATGAAGTTTGCCCTACAGATGGCGATGGACACGGATGATTCCGCCGCGATCAAAAAGCAGGTGGCGAATGTTCGTCAAGATGTGAGTGACATGGAAAAGCTAATACACGAGCTGCTTACCTATGCGGGATTTGAGCAGCAGAGTCAGCAGCTGGTGCTACGGGAGGGCGATATTGGCGCACTGGTCGAAGAACTATTAAAGGTAAATGGGCCGCAGCGCGATCAAGCAAGCGGTATTAGTGTGAGTGTGGACAATCGTTTGGGCGACTGTTCCGTGGAGTGTGACTGGATACTTATGGAGCGCTGTTTGCACAACGTGATTCAAAATGCGTTTAAATTTGCCGTCTCGAAAATTCATCTTCAGCTAAGTGTTGAGCCGTCGCTGTTGGCGAATAAGGGGCTTAACTATACGGTGGCGGTAGAGGACGATGGGCCGGGTGTGGTGCCAGCCGATAGGGAGCGCGTGTTCGACGCATTTGTGCGGTTGCGCAACGAAACGCAGGAAAAGAAGAGTGGCTTCGGGTTGGGCTTGTCTATTGTGCGCCGCATTATGCGTTGGCACTGCGGCGAGGCCCTGGTAAATTCGTCGGCGCTGGGCGGAGCTCGCTTTGTGCTTAGCTGGCCTTGCCCCGCGCAAAAATAGTCCTTTCGCGGCCTTTAAAGCGCATTTTAGCAGCTTTCGTCTCCTTCACCGGAGAGCAGCAAGGCCATGGCATTCGTGGCTTTAATCAGGGCGTCGACTATGCCCTGTTCTCGCGATGAGTGACCGGCGTCGCGAATTATTTGCAGTTCGGAATCGTGCCAGGCGTTGTGCAGGGCAAAGGCGTTGTCTAGCGGGCACACTATATCGTAACGGCCGTGCACTATGGTGCCGGGAATGCCCTCCAGCAAATGGGCATTGTTAAGTATTTGGTTTTCTTCAATAAAGGATGCGTTGGTAAAGTAATGCGCTTCGATTCTGGCCAGCGAAACCGCCATGTGGGTATCTGAAAATGTCGAAACTACTTCTGGGCTGGGGCGCAATGTGGCGCAGCGACCCTCCCACAGCGACCACGCTTTGGCGGCACTCATTTTTGCTAACTCGTTATCGCCGGTCAGCAATTTATAATAGGCCTCGATTATATTGCCGCGATCTTCCGCATCAATGGGTTTGATAAATTCCTGCCAATAGTCAGGAAAAATAAGGTCGGCACCGGCTTGGTAAAACCAATTCAGGTCGCTACTGCGGGATAGAAAGATGCCCCGCAATATCAGTCCGCTAACGCGTTCAGGATAGGTCTCGGCATAAAGTAGGCTGAGGGTCGAGCCCCAGGAACCGCCGAACAATATCCAGCTATCGATGCCCATTTTCTCGCGTATGGTTTCAATATCTTGTATTAAAAGTGGCGTAGTGTTGTTGGTGAGTTCGGCGTGTGGTTTGGATCTCCCCGCCCCGCGTTGATCAAAAAGTATAATGCGGTATTTTTCGGGGTTAAAAAAGCGGCGATCGTGTTTGTTAAACCCTGCTCCAGGGCCGCCATGTACAAATAACACGGGTACACCATCTGGGTCGCCACACTCTTCCACATAAAGGGTGTGAGTGTCGTCCACAACAATATCGTGGCGTAGATAAGGTTTTATTTCTGGAAACAGTATTTGCATGAACCACCCACAGGCTTAGAGCACCCATTACGTTAGAATTATATTTGGCAGACCTTATCATACAGCGCTGAGCCTCAGTACAACTAATTCGAGGTGATCACTCTCTGTATGCGGTTCTTACTATATCCTAAGTTTAGGCTATTTTGCTTGCGGTAGAGAAGCTAAAGGTTAGCTCTTTTTTGGTGTTTGGCTTGTACTAGGTGTGTGGGCCCATTTGTAGGCCCATTTGTAGGCCCATTTGTAGGCCCATTTGTAGGCTTACAGCCCATAGTGTGGATCACCTGAGCTAATTTTATGAGCTTATTTCGTGCAGCTATTTCATGCACCTATTCCAGGGAAACGCGCCGGGTTTCGTATTCGCAGTAGTAAAAATTGCTATCGCATATTTGCAGTATTAAATAGAGATCCTGCGGCAGCGTGTAGAGTAGGCCACCGATATAAGCGGAGTGAAACTCTTCCGAAGGCGTCTCACAATTTATACTCAAGCCGGGGGTATATTCACAGAATTGATATTGTTGATCGTGACAAAAATAATAGGGCCCGCAGTAATCCGACGAAATTAACAGGCTGCCGTCGGTAGTTGGGTAGTCGTTAATGCGCAGCTCTACCCAATAATCCTCGTCGCTTTCCATTTCCCAATACACTTCAAATTCGCCGGCATTTATATAGGGCGAAAGTGCGGTGAAAATAAATTCATCAAATTCGGTGTTGGTACCGTAGGTGTCGATGATGTGAAATTGGAAGAGGTGGGGCGGCTCGCTTATCGGATGATATTCGGTGACGTAGTTGTCGTCTTCGTAGTAGTCGTCTTCTATATGTAGACTACTGTGCACTTCTGCTCCACAGGCAGTAAGGGTAAAGGCGATAATAATGAGGGAAAAAATGCCGATTCGTTTGCTTAGTGTATTCATGGTTAGTGTCCTCTTTCATGCTAGATTTTTAATCTTTTACGCGATGTGAGAGGGCAGTCTAACGGGGCAATACTTAACTTACGCTGAACGGGAAAATGAAGGAAAAACGGAAACAAGGCCGATGGATGTGTTTTATGTCTAAAGGCCTGGGGCCAAAAAGGGCTAAGGCCTAGTGGGTGTAGATCAGCTAGCCACTAGACGTAAGGGTAAACTGGTCGGCGATACATGCCATAAATCACATTCCAAAGCTGATCGAATAGATTGCTTTTTAGATGAGATCGAAAATTGAGGATCGCTTGGCCGCCTTTCCATCTCCAAGCCATACC
>JBLHGN010000223.1:0-6192 GCA_047616325.1 Lentisphaeria bacterium | reverse complement strand
CAAATAAAAGAGCGCTGGCCCCGAAAGCAGTCAGGAGACCTCGTCGGAAATGGGAAAAGCGCTTAAAGCTGTGAAGTGATTTACGTTTCATGGTTAATCCTCAATGTCGATGCTTGTAAAGGTAAAAGTGTTACTGCAGCCATTTTGTTCGGAACGTGCCGATGTGGGTATTCGACAAATGGTCCCCCGCTCTACGTAATTTGACGCATAGGGAAGAGAAAGTGTTGGTGTTAGTGTCAGATAGACGTTGAACGTGACAGCTTACTTTAGAGCACACTCGGTTTTAATTTACGCACTTGAGTACAAATGGCCCGAATCTGGCAGTAGTAGTTAAGGATGTGAGTATTCAGAGGTAGGTTTTGAGCAGATAGAACACGCAAGTAGATTTACAAGGTTTCTTTTGATCAAACTTATGGGGTATCGGTGGTGTGACACATTTACGCCACCCAGAAATGCGCCACGCCGAGAATAAAATAGAATGGCCGCAAAACAACAGATATACCGAGTACGCAGGCGTTACAATCAATGGGTTAACGACCAGACGCTGGAAGACTATGCCCTACGCTTTACTGCGAAGGCCTCTCGTCGCTGGTCTCTGGGACGAGTTGCGAATACAGCCCTTGGGGCGATTTCTTTTCTGGCTTTGGAGGCTATTGGGGCATCGATAACACTAAATTACGGTTTTGAAAATACAATAGCCGCTGTAATGGTTGTGGGGTTATTGATTTTTTTTGCTGGCCTCCCCATTTGCTTTTATGCTGCAAAATATGGCATAGATATTGATTTGCTCACTCGCGGTGCAGGATTTGGATATATAGGCTCTACGGCAACTTCACTTATTTACGCTTCATTTACTTTTATATTTTTCGCCCTAGAAGCAGCTATTATGGCTAAGGCACTTGAGCTAACTATGGGTGTTCCGCTTGCTATAGGCTATATCGTTAGCTCACTTGTTGTAATTCCTCTCGTCTTCTATGGCATAACCTTTATAAGTCGCTTTCAGCTATTCACGCAACCCGTGTGGATTGTGCTTCAATTACTCCCATTTATTTATATATTATTTAACGATGCAACTTTATTTTCTGAATGGCAGAACTATATTGGGGCAAAGCAAACTGCAACGGGCTTAAACGTTATTTTGTTTGGTGCTGCTGCGTCTGTAATGTTCTCGCTAATAGCTCAAATTGGTGAGCAGGTTGATTTTCTGCGCTTTTTACCGCCAAAAGACGCCTCAAATAGTACACGGTGGTGGTGCTCTTTAGTTGTCGCCGGGCCGGGATGGATTGTGGTGGGTTGCATCAAAATATTAATAGGATCATTTCTCGCAGTCGTTGCTATTAAGCATGGATGGCAGGCTGTTGAAGCAAGTGACCCTACTATCATGTATTCGGTTGCCTTTTCATACGTTACTAACAACCCTCATCTAGCACTCGTTTATGCTGGCATATTCGTGGTTATTTCACAGTTAAAAATTAATGTGACCAACGCTTATGCCGGTTCTATAGCCTGGTCAAATTTTTTCTCGCGCTTAACCCACAACCACCCTGGGCGGGTTGTCTGGTTAGTGTTTAATGTTGCCATCGCTCTGCTCCTTATGGAACTCGGAATTTACCACGCCTTCGAAAGCACCCTTAGCATTTATGCAATTGTGGCAGTGAGTTGGGTTGGCGCATTAGTAGCCGATTTAATTATAAACAAGCCTCTTGGTTTAAGCCCTAAGCATATAGAATTTAGACGCGCTTACCTTTACGATGTAAATCCAGTAGGCGTAGGCGCAATGCTTATCGCATCCATTATCGGTATTTTTGCCTATCTGGGTTCCTTTGGTGAGATAGAACAAGCACTCGCGCACTTTGTGGCGCTTGGCACTGCATTTATCATTGCTCCAGCTATTGCCCTATTTACTAAGGGTAAATTCTATATAGCTCGTCCAACGTATGTATTTAGCGACCAACAAAAAGAAGTCGAATGTACTATTTGTCTAAATACTTTTGAAAATGAAGATATGGCGAGATGCCCTGCCTACGACGGCTATATATGTTCGCTGTGTTGCTCTCTCGATGCACGCTGCCACGACTTATGCAAACCTGACCATAAGCTGGGTAAGAAACTAATTGCGCTTTCTCATCGATTTCTACCCAGTTTTGCAGCTGACTACATTAATCTCCGGCTTGTTCACTTTGCATCCCTTCTGGCTTTAGTAGCCGCAGTGACTGGAATATTTTTAGCCTTAATATATACCAACATTCAAACAGACAATGTCGAAACCAACCTACTCCTCGAAGCAACGCTCTGGAAAGTATTCTTTATATTGCTTATTGTTGCTGGCGTTATATGTTGGCTGTTTGTATTAGCTCACCAAAGTCAACTAGTAGCCCAGGAAGAATCACAAACGCAAACGCGACGACTAATGGACGAAATTGAAGCACACAGTAAAACTGACAATCAATTACAAATTGCTAAAGAGCAAGCAGAGGCTGCTAATAATGCAAAAAGCCGATATTTAACGGGCATTAGCCACGAATTGCGCTCTCCACTAAACACAGTGCTCGGCTACGCTCAACTGATGGTAATGGACCATAACCTAGACGAGCGGACCAGGGAGAAAATCTCTGTAATAAAACGGTCTGGAGAACATTTAGCGGATCTTATTGAAGGGCTACTGGATATATCAAAAATTGAAGCCGGTCGTTTGGATATTAAACGTAACCCTATACGGTTTCAAAGTCTTATAAAACAGATTGAAAAAATGTTTCGCATTCAAGCGGAGGACCGAGGGCTAAAATTCATTTGCGAAAGACAATCTGCCATTCCCGAAGCTGTTGTTGGTGACGAAAAACGTATTCGTCAAATTCTTATCAACCTTCTTTCCAATGCAATTAAATTCACAGAAGCCGGTGAAGTTAAACTTTCAATAAGATATAGGAATCAAGTTGCTGAATTTAAGGTGTGTGATACCGGCGTAGGGATTCATGAAGATGAGTTGGAACGTATATTTAGGCCTTTTGAGCGAGTGCGCCGACCAGGTAGCCCCGTAGTAGCCGGTACAGGCCTCGGGCTTACAATTACGCGTTTGTTGACCGACATTATGGGGGGCGATATAACTGTAGCGGCCAACCCTGTAGGAGGATGTATTTTTACAGTATCGTTAATGCTTTCGCGTATTGAATTCCCCCAAAATGAAAAGATAAAAACTAAAAATATTGTTGGTTATGAGGGGCCAAGACGATCAGTGATGATTGTAGATGACGACGCCACTCACCGCGGACTCATAAGCGATTTGCTAGAGCCCCTCGATTTTTTAGTGGCAGAGGCGCACGACGCTGAATCTTGCCTGGCTATGGTGAAAGACTTTACTCCAGACATTTTTCTTATCGATAGACAAATGCCTGGTATGAGCGGCCCACAGCTAGCAAAACATCTTAGAGGAAATGGCTTTAAAGTTCCCATTTTGATGGTTACTGCAAACGCAAATGAAGATACATTAAGTGATGCCGAATTAGATCGTCACAATGCGGCCAAAAATATCGATGCCTACGATGACTACCTAATAAAGCCCATCCGATTGGACTATCTCCTACAGCGCTTCGCAAAATATCTCGCACTACAATGGTATTACGACAGCAGTGGCAGCGATATATCTGGCGCAGTTTCGTTAACCATTAGAGACTACGGTTTTAATGACAGCTCCCAAACATATAAAAAATTGGATTACGCGACTCGCGAAGAAATAAGAGAAAATGCAGAAACTGGACATCTTAGTGCTTTAAAAAAAATCGCAGAAAAGCTTAATGTATCTAGTGAATTAAACCCAGAATTCATCAATCGTTTAAAACGTAATATAAACACAATTAATTTTAAAGAAATTATCAATATGATGGAGGATCCAAAGTCATGATAACAGAACCTAGCACCGGCTATCTTGTACTGATAGTCGACGACTCCCCCGACACTCTCGGGATGCTAAATGACGCCCTCGAAACAACGGGCATGACCACGCTTGTTGCCTTGGAGGGAAAACAGGCAATCGCCATTGCGAAAAAGATAACTCCCGATGTTATATTATTGGACGCCATTATGCCTGGAATGGATGGTTTCGATACATGCACACTATTAAAATCAAACCCCGCATTAAAAAATATTCCTGTAATTTTTATGACCGGCCTCAGCGATACAGATAGCATTATTAAAGGCTTTGCTGCGGGTGGAGTAGACTACCTTACAAAACCCATCAATCCCCTAGAGCTTATCGCTAGGATAAAAGTTCACCTACTAAATGCTCGCACAACACTCAGCGCACAAACCGCACTAGATTCTGCGGGTCAAAATATATTTGCAGTAGACGGCTCGGGCACAAAACTTTGGGCTACACCAACTGTCGATAAATTATTAGCCGAGATTCACTCGCAGGATTTAGGTAACACCTTCACATCCGATCTTAAAAATTGGCTGAAGCACAGCCCTAAAGAGGGAAATAAATTTCACTTCCCTTCTGCCGGAAAGGGCTACACATCAATTTACGTGGGAATTTCAGAGCAAGGCGAACATTACGTTCGCCTTGTCGACGAGGACGGAGCCGATGAAACTGGAGTATTAAAGGACTTTTTTGGCATAACCAAAAGAGAGTCTGAAGTATTTCTATGGCTAGCCAAAGGAAAAACCAATCGTGAGATTGCACAAATTCTTGATTTTAGCCCCCGCACAGTAAATAAGCATTTGGAGCAGTTATTCAAAAAACTAGATGTAGATAATCGCACCTCAGCTGCAGCCATGGCTATACAATGCCTACAGAAAAAACATGGATGGTAACTAATTTTCAAATAACCGCACGCAGCCTAGATTAAGCTTAAGAATTCAATTTAAGCTACGTACGGTTAATATATTCAAAGATAATTTCAATTAATTTTCATCGGGAAACGCATCTGTAGGTAGATCCGCAGGCAACTCAGCAATATCTGTCCGACGACGACATCTAGTTCTTACGGGCACCATTCTTCGCATTGAGTCGAACTTGCCAAAACAGAGTAATTTATCATTCGCCTCTAATATACGTTCTCGTTTTGGATTAGCAATAGCAATAGTTTTTGCACCGCGATAAAGCGTGAGAAGATTAACATCTGTTCTCGTAATTTCGTCTCTTCGATACTAAGACCAACGAACTTGGAGCTATAGATTTCACCGACACCATAACCTTGGCGAATTCAACCTATAAGTACACCACCCATTAAATAAAAGCATTTATTTTGGGGGATTCAGCAAACACTTCCCAAGGAGTTTTATATCCCAAATATTTTCGCGGTCGATGATTCATCGCATTAGCAGCAGCACGCACCTCTTCTTTAGACACCTGATCTAATGGCTTTGAAGTGGACCCCTCTTTCGAGACAATATTTTCATAATTTAAGATACATTATTATTGCAGTTCCTGTGTGCCCTGTGAAGGATAAGCTCAAGAGTGTGGCACAGCTGCGGGCAACGTCTTTTTGTTGTCCATGGCTTCTCCATACGTCTCTGCTTGAGCCGGTCCGACGTAGGCGGAATCATTCACAAGTGCACAGGATTTGGGTTTTCATTCACTTCTCGCCGCCTTAATCAATTCGATTGACTGTTGATAAATTTCTCATGGCGTCGCTGCATCGAACGTTTGGTGCGGGCGTTCAGTGTTGTAAAAATGGAAATATCTCTTCAGCGCTTTTCGCAATGCGTCCGTCGTTGCGTATTCATTAAGGTATATTTCTTCGTACTTTACCGCGCGCCAAAAACGCTCAATGAAAACTTTACCTTTCCGAAAATATTTTGACGAAAAACGCGCTTTAAAGGTATTAATTCGACACTCAAAATTCTGCCCATCAATACTGGAGAACGGCGCTTGCTTGTCAATAGTATAATGCTCGAAAATGGGTAATGCCGTCATCCTATTAGCAATACTGTCACTGGCTGATTGCAAATTTTCGTGATGAATGTAGCTCTCATTCATGCTACGGAGTGCCTAAGCAGAACAGTCACAAACACTAGATAATGTGTGGATCCCATAATTGGTTCCATGCCCCATAATGCACCCCAGTAACACCTGTTTGGCCAAAGCCTTCTTCTCTTTTCCTGGAACAATGTGTTTAAAGGCACCAAGAAACTCCGTTTCTTGGTCGACAAACATCATCACATCAACAATATCAATGGGTGACATTTGATCAT
>JBLHGN010000222.1:0-6231 GCA_047616325.1 Lentisphaeria bacterium | reverse complement strand
CAGGCTCTGGCGCAGCGGCAATAGGCACCTCAGCGCCTGCTGTACACAAACCAGCGTCTGCTGGTGAGCTCATAACCGATGATGAATTTGAAAACCTTCTCGATCAATTTCATGGCAAGGGTAACGCACCAGTAAAGGCCTATACGGCAAGTGCCCCCGCAGTAAAGGCACCGCAAGCAGCGCCTGTGGCACCGCCTAAACCCGCCGCACCGAAGCCAGTCGCCAAAGGCAATATAGTACCACCAGCCAAGGCGCCACCTCCTGCCAGCCCTGAGCCTGCTAAATCACGCGAACCGGCCTCTTCGCAGCAATCAGCTCAAGGGGAAACTACGGTAAGGGTGGATACGCAGCGCCTAGATGACATTATGAACATGGTGGGCGAGCTGGTATTAGTGCGCAATCGTTTGGTTCGCTTGGGTTTAGAAACCTCCGACGAAGCCATGCAAAAAGCTGTTGCCAACTTGGATGTGGTTACTGGAGATTTACAGTCTTCGGTGATGAAAACACGCATGCAGCCTATCAAGAAAGTATTTGGCCGCTTCCCTCGTGTAGTGCGCGATTTGGCGCGCAACCTTAAAAAGGAGATATCCCTCGAACTGCAAGGCGAAGAGACAGATCTGGATAAAAACCTTGTAGAGGCATTGGCCGATCCTCTGGTTCACTTGGTGCGGAACTCGGTGGACCACGGGATTGAATTGTCCGATGTGCGAGAAAAAAATGGCAAGAGCCGCGAGGGAAAAGTAATTTTAGCCGCCGAACAAGAGGGCGATCATATTTTGCTGTCAATCACGGATGACGGTGGAGGTATGGACCCCGAAGCGCTGCGCATGAAAGCGGTTGAGAAAGGTATTTTGGATAGCGATGCAGCACATCGACTCTCGGACGTTGAAGCATTTAATTTGATTTTTGCTCCGGGTTTCTCCACCAAAACAGAAATATCTGACGTGTCTGGCCGCGGTGTGGGAATGGACGTAGTAAAGACCAAGATTTCTCAGCTTAATGGCTCCATCCAGATTGAATCCAAGATAGGTGTGGGCACCCGCATTATTATCAAAGTACCGTTGACCTTGGCTATTATGCCAACCTTGATGATTCAACTGGCCAACCAGAGTTTTGCTCTGCCACTAGCAAGTGTGAATGAGATTTTTAATATGGATTTGGCAAAAAGCAATATTGTCGATGGTCAGGAATGCATTACTATTCGGCAAAAAGCCATTCCTATGTTCTATTTAAAACGGTGGCTAGTTAAAGGCGCTAGCTTTGCAGAGTCTCTGTCGGAAGAAGGGCACGTGGTAATCGTTTCTGTCGGTACGCAAAGAGTTGGTTTTGTGGTTGATCGGTTAATAGGTCAAGAAGAGGTGGTAATTAAACCCCTCGGCAGAATGCTTCAGGGGACGCCGGGAATGGCCGGAGCCACGATTACCGGCGATGGAACTATCGCACTTATTTTAGATGTACCTAGCCTGTTAAAAGAATATGTAGGGCATTAAATACAATATTACAAGTATGTTTTTTTAGGTGTTTCGGTAAACGTATTCACAATATCAAAAAGTAAAGGTTAGGAGACGCGAAAAATTAATTATATGTTGTCTGTTTTTGTCTGCAAAATGGCAGTGTAGGGCAGTAGCCAAGACTACGAGCTTCAAACTGGTTTTTTGAGGAGGATATGTGCCATACAGCGTTTTAATAGTAGACGATTCCAGATTTTTTCAAGCTCGCTTGAAGGGAGTTGTGAACGAGCATCCAAACTTAAATGTTGTAGGTGTCGCTTCTAATGGTCAGGAAGCTATCGATATGGCAGCGAAGCTAAAACCGGATGTAATTTCGATGGATTATGAAATGCCCTTTCTCGATGGGCTTTCGGCCGTGAGAATAATTATGGCCGAAAATCCTTGCCCTATAGTGATGTTTTCTTCAATGACTTACGAAGGGGCAAAAATTACACTGGATGCCTTGGAAGCTGGCGCTGTAGATTTTATAAACAAAAATTTTGCCGAGGTTTCGGGTAATTCGCTTTCATTTAAAAAGAAGCTTCATGAAAAACTTATTTTGTTTGCCAGCAATGGTAAGCCGGGGGTGCCCGCTGGTTTAGCGCCCAGGACAAGCGCGATTACTACCAAGTCGGTGTTGTCGAGCGCTAGTCCCGGAGGGAAAACCGCTGCACCCTCTGCAAACAATTCGCCAATAACAAAAGTAGTGGCGAAAAAAATTAAAGGCAAAGTGAAATTGTTAGCGATTGGTGCGTCCACGGGTGGGCCGGTTGCGCTTGCCGATATTATCTCCGCACTACCCGCAGATTTCCCCGTGCCGGTAATAATTGTTCAGCATATGCCAGAGAATTTTACCCGGGTATTTTCTGAACGCCTCAATCGTCAGTCGGCACTCCGCGTTAAGGAGGCAGAGCATGGCGATAGATTGGAAAAAGGTTTGGTGTTGGTGGCTCCCGGCGGTAAACAAATGATGTTAGATCGAAGTGGCTCGTCAATAAAAATAATGGACAGCGATGATCGGGTCAATTATAGGCCCTGTGTCGACATTACGTTTGCGTCTGCCGCTGTGGCAATGTGTGATGGCGTGCTCGGCGTGATACTTACGGGTATGGGCGCAGACGGATGCGAAGGCTCCCGTATGCTGAAGGAAAAAGGTTCTACTATTTGGAGTCAAGACAAAGACAGTTGCGTTGTTTATGGAATGCCCGCTGCGGTTGCCAGGGCAAACATTACCAGCTGTGTTTTACCATTAAAAGATATTGCTAAAAAGTTAATCAGCGATGTTTAATGTGCAAAATCTAAAAGTAGTAGTAGAAGTAAGCAATCCTGACCTTGTATACAATTTATACAGATCAAGATGTTCCAATTTAATACGAGAAAATACCGATGGATCTACTTAGTCTGATCGGCGTTGCTATTGGTTTTACTGCGCTGCTCGGCGGTAATCTGCTCGAGGGTGGTAGTTGGAGTTCTCTGGTAAATGGACCGGCGGCTATTATTGTGTTGGGCGGTACTTTTGGTGCTGCGGTTTTACAAACGTCCTATCGTGGTTTGAAGCGATCGCTGTCGCTATTTAAGTGGATAATTAAACCACCTTACCAACAATTTCAAACCGGCATAGAGCATGTTGTTTCATGGGCTCAGGCGGCGCGCAAGGAAGGTATCTTGGGTCTTGAAAATATTTCTGAAACTGAGCCAGATCGCTTTGCCCGAAAGGGCTTGCAGTTACTTGTAGACGGTAGCGAGCGCGACGTTATTCGCCACGTAATGGAAACGGATTTAATTGTGACTGAGCAGCGCGATCACGATGCCGTGCAGTTTTATGAAAGCATGGGGGGGTATGCGCCCACCATTGGCATAATCGGCGCGGTTATGGGCTTGATTCATGTAATGCGTCATTTAAGTGACCCGGCTCAGTTGGGGCCTGGAATAGCGGTAGCCTTTGTAGCCACAATATATGGGGTGGCGCTGGCGAACCTGTTTCTTTTGCCTATAGCTAACAAGTTAAAAGCGTGTATTAAGGAGCAGTCACAATATAGGGAACTTATTATCGAAGGCATTATCGCAATTGCAGATGGTGAAAACCCTAAGGCCATCGAAATGAAGTTAAGCGGCTATTTGCATTAGTGTCTTTCACCGTTTGATTAAAAAGTAATTATCTTATGGGCATCTCTAAGTATTCACTTTTCCTCGATAGCTGCGTCAGCTCCATGCTCGAATGCTTAAGTAGTTCTTGTAGTTCTTGTAGTTCTTGTACATTGCGCTTCTGTATGCGGCGTTTTGTTGCGCTCAGGATAAAATCACCGTTTTTAGAAGCCCCCTTATGTTACGGCAGTAACGTCGATGGTCTAGCGCAATGATTCGTCGACCCACCATAGAAACCAAAATAAACCACGAAAGATGGTTGGTTTCCTATGCCGATTTTATAACGCTGCTATTCGCATTTTTTGTTGTGATGTACTCAGTATCGCAAGTTAACGAAAGCAAATATAAATTGCTTTCTGCTAGTTTGGAATCTACCTTTTCTTCTCAAGCAAGTGCATCGCAGGTAGAAGAAACGCAAATCGAAACACTAGCGACAATGTCGGATATGAAACAACAAATGGGACAGGCACTGTCTGGCCTAATAGAGCACGGAGTGCTGAATTTATCGGGCAATGAAGAGTGGTTAGAACTTGAGCTAAATACCAATGTGCTGTTCAGTTCCGCTAGCGCAGAACCAACTAAGGAGGCGCAGCGAGTGTTCTCAAAACTTGCCGATGTGCTGTCGCCTTACGACAATGCGATCGAGGTTAGTGGACATACCGACGATATTCCTATTCGCAATTCGCGCTATGAAAATAACTGGGCATTGTCGTCGTCGCGCGCAGTCTCGGTGGTAAGTCTATTGGCTTACGGCGGCATCCATCCAACACGTCTGTCTGCTGTGGGTTATGGTGAGTATCGCCCCGTGGCCGACAACGAAACGGAAGAGGGGCAAAGCAAAAATCGCCGTGTAGTATTGCGGGTGGAACGCTATTCTGTGAAGTCGGAAATTGTTGATTCCGCTAGCCTTGACCAAGCTGGGCTGGGTGTCACCGTGTTGGGCAATACCGAGCTGGACAATGCCGGTGCTGGTACAAACCCCGATGCATCAGACTCAAGATCGCAGCAAGCCTTGGAGGCTCAAGCATTAAACAGTTCCGGGCCAGAAACCTACATAGGTCCCAATGTTGTTGAGCCTGTTAAGCTGCAGAGCGGTGGCTTGCTCTTTAGCAGTAATCCCGAACTTCCGCGCACCAATGCCCCTCAGGATGAATGAGGCTATTACTCCGACTTCTACTTAGGTCCCCCAGTTTTGATCAACTAGGAAAGCCCTGCCAACGTAAGCATCTAACTTATCCCAATCCACTATAGATGCGGCTACATTTGCCGATATCAGTTTAAATGCGTACGTTTTTAACTCGATATAGCCCTGGTTTAGCGCTCAGCACACTATACTTATATGTGAGTGTTTCGAGAAAGAATGTGAACCTATGACGGTTATTTCAACCTAAATAAATCAGTTGGGTCGTAGCGAGGGCGTCTAAGGTGCTGAAAGTATAGAGAATTTTTGCTTTTTTGAGAGGATCGCATAGTCACGCTATGGGTGAGCCTCAAAAAAATGAAAAATGCTTTATTTTCAGTGTGTTAGGTGGTCGCAGTAGATTCAACTGATTAATTTAGGTTCAAAGTAAAGGGTGTTAACTTTGCAGGTGTGGACGGTGGCGAATCAAAAAGGGGGGGTTGGCAAAACAACCACCTCCGTTGCCTTGGGCGGCATAGCAGCCGAAGCGGGGCATCGCGTATTACTTGTGGATCTCGACCCACACGGTTCGCTTACTTCGTATTTTCGTCTCGATCCCGATAGCTTGGAATCCAGTACTTTCACCCTATTTGAGCAGCGGAAGTTGCTTTCAATGGCGACAATTACGCCTTTAATTCACCCAACGTCCTACGCTAACATTTCGTTTATTCCAGCCTCTACCGCTCTAGCGACATTGGAACGGCAATGCATTGGTGACGGCATGGGTTTGGTTATTAGCCGAGCGTTAGCCATTGTTGCCAGTCAATTTGACTTGGTGGTTATAGACTGTCCGCCGCAGCTGGGCGTACTGATGATCAATGCCTTGGCCGCATGCAACGAATTACTTATTCCTGTGCAAACCGAGTTTTTGGCGATCAAAGGCCTTGAGCGAATGTTGCATACCTTGGCTATGTTAAGTAAATCGCGCAAACACGAGCTGTCTTACACCATTGTGGCAACCATGTTTGATAGGCGCACGCAGGCGTCGGTCAGTAGTTTGAGGGCTATTCGTAATAGTTACGGTGATCAGGTGTGGTCGGGGAAAATACCCATAGATACCCGTTTTAGAGACGCCAGCAAGGCCGGTGTGCCGCCCCATTTGTATGAGGCTGGTGCACGAGGAGTGGAGGCGTATCGGTCGCTTTATGGTCAACTCTGGCCTTTAAAAGATCAGAGTTTTGAGTCTCACTCGCGCGCAGTAAGTCACCAGGGGGCTCAGTGATGTCCGGTCATTCTGCGCAAGATGCGATAGCCGAATATCTCAGCGCGATGTTTGTTGACGGTGAAGCCGATGCTTTCGTAGAAACTAAATTAATTAGGCGCGTAAAACCGAATGTGAGTAGCTCAGAAGCTGATTCTGTAGATGATGGGCCCTCTTTGGCAGGCTCCACGGCAAAACAGCCGGCACCGGAAAAA
>JBLHGN010000221.1:0-6233 GCA_047616325.1 Lentisphaeria bacterium | reverse complement strand
GTGCTTTGGAGCGAGCGCTAAGACTCTATCCCAAGCCGAAAATTTTCAACACAGATCAGGGCGTCCAGTTTACGGGCAAAGCCTTTACCGGAGTATTAATAGATCACGGCATCCAGATCAGCATGGACGGCAAAGGGCGCTGCATGGACAACATTTTCATTGAGCGTTTATGGCGCTCGGTAAAGTACGAAGAAATATACCTTAATGAATACGCAACGACGGGCGCATTGCGAAAAGCGCTGAAGAAATATGTCCATTTTTACAACACTGAACGCCCGCACCAAACGTTCGATGCGGCGACGCCAGAAGAATTTTATCAACAGTCAATCGAATTGATTAAGGCGGCGAGAAGTGAATGCCAACCCCAATCCTGTGCACTTGTGAATGATTCCGACTACGTCGGACCAGCTCAAGCAGAGGCGTATGGAGAAGCCATGGACAACAAAAAGACGTTGTCCACAGCTTTGCCACACTCTTGAGCTTATCTTTCACAGGGTACACAGGAACTGCAACAATAATATATCTTAAATTATGAAAATATTGTCTCGACAGAGGGGTCCACTTCACCCACCACGAAGAAAATTGGTGGAAGCTATGCGTACTTTCCTATTATCAGATTTATTTGAGTAGAGAATTGTGCCGAGGACCCCCGGAAGCTTGGGAGCTGTATCTTCCTGAATTCAAGGGGCAAGATGAGATGAAACTTGTTTCCGCGCCTTTTGCTAAAAGGGGGTTTTCTAAATTGCTTGATGTCATAGGAACGCCCGCACAAAAACCTATTCAAAGAGGTAATTCCTTGGGTAGAAAAAACGGGCATAAGCTCACCAAAAGAGTTGTAATGCCTATCAAATTCAAGCAAGGTGTGATTGACACTAAGAAAAAAAGCTTTTGCGACGTTTGAGAAAGCGTCAGATAAAGCCAAACCTAAAAATATCAATGATATTTTTGAAGCGCTTAATTTGATGCTAAAAAATATCGGAATTTCTATGGAAGCATTCAATCAATTTGTGGCAAACCCCAAATAAGAGAAACTTTTTATAAACTAGCCATTCCTGATGACTATTATAGTCGTGGAGGATTTTGCTATGCCTAAAAATCAGTCCAAAGTCCAGCTATGTAAACGTAACCAAAAGAGAGTAACTGATCGACACTCTGATTGAGTATGGTGAGTTTTTCTTGGGGTTCGGGCAACTCATTGGCATTGATTTGTTTCTGCGTTTTAAAAAGATGTGGCATGTGAGCATAATTAAATAGAGATAACCTATCTGGGCTTAGGTCGATAACGTACTGAAGTGTTCGAGCAAAAGACTCCGCTGTTTGTCTAGGTAGGCCGTAAGTTAGATCGATGCTCACCGAGCGAAAATTATCGCCTCTAATGGCAACCATCAAGCGTTCAACTTCGGCAAGACTGTTAAAGCGGTTTACCGCTTGTTGCACCGATGGTTCAAAATTTTGAATGCCCATGCTCAAACGGTTGAAGCCCAATTCTCGTAATCGTGAGATGCGCTGTGCGCTAACGCCAGCGGGGTGTATTTCTATAGAGTACTCACATTCGTCATTGCCAAGCAGGTTAAAACACTCAGACGTTTTAGCCATCACGCGAGTCATTTCTTCGTCGCTGATATATGTGGGAGTTCCCCCCCCCCAATGCAGCTGTTTTACCGGTCGCTCAAAATCTATATAAACGGACCGACGTTCAATCTCAGCGAGCAGACTGTCAACATATTATAGTTGATTCAGATCAGCGAATGTAGAATTTTGCTGTTACGTAAGGGGTAATTTTATAGTGAATACAGTCCCTTGACCGGGCCAAGATTCCACCGATATTGATCCATTATGGTGTTCGGTAATAATAAAGTAACTTACCGAAAGACCAAGCCCGGTGCCTTTTCCGACTTCTTTTGTGGTGAAAAATGGCTCGAAGATATGATTTCTGACCTTGTCTGGCATACCGGGTCCGTTATCTTTAATTTCAATAATCACGTCATCCTGATAGCAGTGCACTTTAATTGTGACTTCAGGGTTAAGTGGTGGGCCGTATTCATCTGACTGAAATGCTTGTGTGGCGTTGCGTACTAGGTTGACCAGTACCTGTTGAATTTCGGTAGAGGAACAGGATACCGATGGTAGATGTGTTGAAAAATCCTTTCGTATCGCGGGCATTTCTATGCCGATACTGGTTTTTAGTTCCAGGCTTTTACGAGTTAATTCAAGTGCTCCGTCAATAATATGGGTAATATCGTGTAGCTGATGGTTTTTGTAATTACTGCGCGAAAACTCGAGCATGTTGGTTACAATTCTTGCCGCCTGCTCACCTGATTCTCTAATGCTATTTACAAACTGAATAACACCGCGTTGGAGCAGATAGTTCTCCATAGTTTTTAGGTCAATATTGCACGATTGCGCCGGTTCCAGGTTAGCGGGCAGATCAGGCGATGTTCTACGTATGATATTTTGCGCGTTGTTTAAAATGCTGGCTAAGGGGTTGTTAATTTCGTGGGCCATTCCTGCGGCCATTTCGCCTAAACTCATCATTTTTTCATTTTGAATTAACATGCTTTCAATGCGCACTTGTTTGGTGACATCTTCAGCAAGAATAACGGCGCCACTTATCTCTTCTGATACCAAGGGATATAATGTTAAATCTAGAAAGCGGGCACTGCTAGCCAGCCCTTGTTGAATGTTCTCTCTTACATAGGGAGTGCCGCTGTTAATCGTGTCTTGTATAAGTGCAAGAGTAAGCGGTAATTCTGGGTAAACCTGATTAATGTGAGCGCCGATAGCTTCGCTGGAAGCGAGCCCGGTTTTCTGTACTGCCGCTAAATTCCAGTGCGTTACATAGCCCTCTGGTGTAACGGCAATTAGAATACTCGGCATAGAGTTGATCATTGTCTGGGAGTATTCTTGAGTTTCACGCAGTTGTTCTTCCGTAGCTTCGTGTCGAGCAATTTCCCGAAAAAGTTGTTGGCGAGTTTTTGCCAGTAACTCTGGGTTTTTGACTTTGTCTATTGTTTCAGATCTATAGATTTTATTTCGGCTAAAAACAACCAGCAACCATAGGCTTTGAATAAATATGATGCTTATTAAGATTGCGATGATCGTAGTGAAATTGGTCACTGAAAAAATCCCTTGGTAAAGGCATCTATTGAAAGCGTATTTATACGCTCGACTCTTTATGGTAGAGCCTTCCCGCTTGAATATTTACGCAGTAAATACCTTACAAAAATAGCCTGCATTGAGGCCTTACTCGGCTTCTGTAGGGGGTAGGTATTTGTCAACTTTTATCAGGATTCCGAATTTAGGATGGTCGATGTAGTGCAATTCGTCACTGCGCATTCTTCTTTTTTGCTTCATAGTGACAATGTATTTAGTTAAAAATGGTTGCTCTGCAATTGTGGAATAATCTCCGAAGGCTGCGTCTGAATTGGCCCGGTTAAACAGTGTATTGGAGTTTAATGAGCCTTCGCCTAATAAATTGTCCGTATGGGGTTCTGTTTCGTTGACTGGAAATGTCAATTCATTGCCGATGGACATTGGCCTTTGGCCTTCAATCCCATCAAGTTCCAGTGCTTGAGTATTGGTTTCCGTGTCTATTGGTGTTACTAATCGAGGTTGGCTGGGGAGTTGCGGCCAGTGTTTCAGTTCTTGGCCGAAATTCGGTTCAAATTCGCTCAACCACAAATTGGTATGTGCGTGTAAATAGCGGCTAACAGAAAGCGTGATGCTGCCTTCGAGCTCGTTGTGTTGATCAAACCGTTGGCCGCCCAGGATGACTACCGAGGAAGTGTCTTTTATATCCACAATGGGTTGTCGCCACGCTTGATGGAATAGCACTTTGTATGAGCGTTCACGAGCGATGGCGAGCGCGTCATTATTGAGAATGCGTTCTTCTTTATCAAGCAATATGTAAGGTTTTTGTTTCGGTTCATTGCGTTCAAGTTCAGATTGCACAATGGCGTTGATTATTCTTTTATTAAGAGGATCATTAGGATCTACTTTTCTAAGGTTTTCTAGGAGGATGGAGTTTGCTTCGTCGTCTTTTAACGTGCGTTCATCAGCCGGAATCAAGGTTTCAGTATCGGCTTTTTCTTTAAGAAACTCGAGGCGAGCAGGGTAGCTTAAGCTAATGTTTTTGGGCCACGACTCTTGGTCGTCCCCTTGGCTTTCATCGTGCTCGAATACAACTATCTCCACCTGGTACCAATCGCGAAAGTATTCTTCGGCGACTTCTTCTTTGCTTAAGGCGTGGGCCCCGCTGGAAAATATAGCCATAAAGAAAGAGGCGCTAAGCATAAAAGTAAATATCCTACGGCATACCGTGCGTATTATCGTGAATATTTTATTTGCACATGTGCAGCCAGGCATGTGTTCGACGGCTTTAGCGTATGTTCTTGCAAAGTTCACGTGTGATTCTCGCATGGGTTATTTAGGTTGTCGCTTTGTCTTATCGATGTATTAGGCACTTTTCTTCAAAATGTCGAATAGGGTGTGCACGGCTTTTAAGCGCAGGTCACTTGTCTCCATGTTAAACATGAACTTTAAGTGATTCGCTCCATCCAGACGATAATGCTGCGGGTATTTTTGCACGAGTTTAACAATCGATAGTGGTTCGACTTTAGTTTCCTTGGCAAATTCAATTCTACCCTGCGTTTTACCTGCATCCACTTGCTTGATACCGAGGGCCTCTGCGTAAAAACGCAGTCTGGTTTGCCTTACAAGGTTTTTGATGGGCTCGGGTAGTAGGCCAAAGCGATCGATCATCTCGACTTGCAATTCGTTTAATTCGTTCTCATTTTTGGTGTCAGATAAGCGCTTATACAGGGTAAGGCGCGTATGCACATCGGGGAGATAATCTTCGGGAATGAGTGCTGGTATGCGCAAGTTAAGTTCAACGCTGCTGTTGCCGTCGCTCTCCAAGTCGATGGTCTTGCCCTGTTGCATGGCCTTCACTGCGCGGTCTAGCATTTCCATATAGAGTGAAAAGCCTATGGTGTTCATTTGTCCACTTTGCTCTTCTCCAAGTAGTTCCCCTGCGCCGCGGATTTCTAAATCGTGCGAGGCTAGGGTAAAACCGGCCCCCAGTTCGTGGGCCTCTTGAATGGCATCTAAACGTTTCATAGCATCGGCAGTCATGGCTTTTTTGTTTGGTGTGAGTAAATAAGCATAGGCTTGATGATGGGAGCGACCCACTCTACCTCGCAGCTGGTGCAACTGCGCCAGACCGAAAGTGTCGGCTCGATCGATAATGATGGTATTGGCGCTGGGCACATCAATACCGGTTTCGATAATGGTAGTACACACAAGAATATTGAAACGCTTGTGGTAAAAGTCGGCCATTACCCCCTCCAAGTCGCGCTCGCGCATTTGCCCGTGGCCAACTTTTACTCGGGCTTCGGGCACCATTGTCTCGATGTCGCGCGCCACTTTTTCTATTGTCTTTACTTCGTTATGGAGATAATACAGCTGACCTCCGCGCATTATTTCTCGGAGTATGGCCTCTTTTATGGTGTTCTTGTCTGATTCTCTTACAAAAGTTTTAACCGATAAGCGTTTAGCTGGCGGTGTTGCGATGATAGAGAGGTCGCGTATGCCCGACATTGACATGTTTAATGTGCGCGGAATTGGGGTTGCTGTCATCGTGAGGATGTCGACGTTGGTGCGCAGCGCCTTTAGTGCATCCTTTTGGCGCACCCCAAAGCGGTGTTCTTCATCGATAATCGTTAAGCCCAAATCGGGGTAGATCATGCTACCCTGAATGAGTTTATGCGTTCCAATAATAATATCAACTTGGCCGTTAGCTAGTTTTTTGCGTATTTCTGTGGTTTCTTTCTGACTCTTGAAACGAGACACCACTTCGATGTTCACCGGCCAATCTGCAAAGCGGTCTCTAAAGTTTTGGTAGTGCTGCTGAGCGAGTAGGGTGGTTGGCACCAGCACGGCAACTTGTTTACCGTTTTGGACGGCGATAAATGCGGCGCGCATGGCCACTTCTGTCTTTCCGAAGCCAACATCGCCGCATATCAGGCGGTCCATTGGTCGATTCGACAGCATGTCATCTCGTACTGAGATTATGGCTGCTTCTTGATCGGGTGTTTCTTCAAAGGGGAAGCCGGCGCAAAAAATGTCGTAATCTTCTTTTGGGTGCCTGTAGGAAAATCCTTCTTTCGCCTGTCGCTTTGCGTAGATAAGCAAGAGTTCCGCCGCTACGTCGCGCACCTGTTCAGCGGCTTTGC
>JBLHGN010000220.1:0-6233 GCA_047616325.1 Lentisphaeria bacterium | reverse complement strand
TTTTTTTTCGGCCCCCAGCCTACGCAACGATGCAGACACAACAAATAGTAAAGTGGCGGCAGTGGTTAAACCAATATCCTCAATACTGTGGTGCTGAGGATGATTCCAAAAGCGAAAGAGTGGCCCTTATGGTGGGAGCTAACCCTGCTTTTATTTTACGCAACTACTTGGCGCAGCAGGCCATCGACAGCGCGACACAGGGAGATTACAACGAAGTAAGTGCGCTATTGACGGCTCTTCGCCACCCTTACAATACTTCGAAGTTAGATCCAAAGTATTGTGTAAAACGTCCCGATTGGGCTGCACAGAAAGCTGGGTGCTCGATGTTGTCGTGCAGTTCTTAACGCACGATAATTAAACCGAAATCTGTTTAGTGCAAAAACACAGTACTGGTAAATATTTACGGTTTAGGCGTGCGTACCCCAATGCCGGTAAGCGCTAATGCGACTCGCTTAATGTTGCTCACTTTGTGCTTCTCGATGGGCTTGCTCAATGTGTTGAAGAATGGTGCAGTGTAGCACATTGAAATCGCGTTCCCGTTTAATCTCTTCGAAGAGCTGTGCAGCCCCTTTGTACTGTCTTTGCAGGTAAAAGAGCCATTGTTTTACTCTGTTGCCCATATGCTTGGTCGGGTATTCAGCGCTAGTATCTGTAAAAAATTGCAATAATAACTCGGCAATACTGCCCCATGTCATCCATTGGTAGGGCTGTCCTTGGTTAAATGTCTTGATGGCAAGGGCTAAATCGGGTGTGGAGAGCAGACTGCGTCCGAGCATGATATCGCGGCATTTGGATTGAGCGCGGCAGCGTTGGTAGTCCTCAAGATTCCAAATGTCGCCATTGGCGATCACTGGAATGCTGATCAGGTCGCGTATTTCGCCAATGCAGTCCCAGTAAGCGGGTGGTTTGTATCCGTCGGCTTTTGAGCGGGCATGCACAACCAATTCGTTAGCGCCGGCCTCAAAAATTGCCAAAGCATTTTCTTTATAAGTGTTACGCTGTTCGTAGCCAAGACGAATTTTGGCCGTCACCGGAATGTGGTCAGGCACTGCTTGGCGGGTTTTGTAGACGATTTCTGCCAGGGTTTTTGGTTCGTTGAGCAGGCATGCGCCGCCTCTGTGGCGATTCACCGTTTTTGCGGGACAGCCAAAGTTGAGGTCTACTCCTGGCGCGCCATAGTCAGCCACTTTTCGGGCATTTTCAGCGATAGCATCTGGGTTGCTGCCGAGAAGCTGCACGCGAGTAGGACAGGAGGCCCCGGTGTTGGAGACAAGTTTATTACTGTTACAGGCCAGCTCTGGGCTATAGCGCAAGAACACTTTACGGGGCAGCAGGTGATCGGTGACTCGAACGAATTCGGTGACACATACGTCAATTCCGCCAATGCGGCTAAGTATTCGGCGCATGTGATGATCCACAACGCCTTCCATCGGGGCTAAATAGATATTCATCTTTCTGATTCTGGTAGTGGGGCGCGGAGTGTATCATGGGTATTTTAAACCCCTATATTTCGAAGTTGGTTCTTATTTGATCTAAATCGACCTGGGTTTGGAGTAAAAACGACACAATTTCCATGTTGCACTTGCTCAAAGGGCCTCTTATTCATTATCTTAGTGGGCGAATTTAAAGATCCAGACGAAATTCATTGCTGAGAGCGGGTGTATTGAAGCCCTATTTGAAGATAAATTCGATAGAATCGAACAATGCGGCAGGCTAATTTACCGATATTAGGGCATCACTTGGGGGCGATATGCACACTTCATTAATGCAAGAAGGCTTGAATCTCATGCTGTTTGGCATGGGAACGGTGTTCATATTTTTGACGCTGCTAGTCGTATGTGTGACTTTCATGTCTCGAATAATTTCCCGCTTCTTTCCCGAAGAAGAAATTTTGGTTGAAGTTAAACTTAAAACAAGCCCTGGCCCGATTGACCCGATTGTACTTACTGTTATCCAAGAAGCAATTTATCAACATAGGGCAAGAGTTGATCCTTAGTCGGTTTAGAGCCTTAGCCGGTTTAAATGTGCGCACTGCGTTTTGAATAAAATCTAAAATATGTAGGCAAAATCCATGAGTGAAACCAAAAAGCCGTTGGGTATTACGGAAGTTGTGTTGCGCGACGCGCACCAGTCGTTATTTGCTACGCGTATGCGTTTAGACGACATGCTTCCTATCGCCGAGAAAATTGACAACATTGGCTACTGGTCCGTTGAGACCTGGGGTGGAGCGACCTTCGATGCCTGTATACGGTTTTTGGGTGAAGACCCCTGGGATCGAATACGTGAACTAAAAAAGGCCATGCCCAAAACGCCGCATCAAATGTTGTTTCGGGGCCAGAATATTCTTGGTTATCGTCACTATGCCGATGATGTGGTAACCAAATTTGTTGAACGTGCTGCTGTTAACGGCGTAGATGTGTTCCGTGTTTTTGACGCAATGAATGATATGCGTAATATTGAGACGGCGCTGAAAGCGGTTAAAAAAATGGGTAAACACGCCCAAGGTACTATTTCTTATACCTTAAGTCCGGTGCACAACATTGATGGTTGGGTTGAGCTGGGGAAAACTATAGAAGACATGGGCGCCGACTCTATTGTTATTAAAGACATGGCGGGTTTGCTAAAGCCTTACGTAGGTTATGAGCTGGTCAAAAAATTAAAAGCCGCGTGTGATATTCCTATTCATATGCACTGCCATGCCACCACGGGTCTGGCGCACGCCACCATTATTAAGTGTGTGGAGGCGGGCATTGATAACGTCGATACCGCTATTTCTACGATGTCTACCACCTATGGCCACAGTCCCACTGAAACAGTGGTGGCATCACTGGAGGGTGAAGCTAGGGATACAGGTTTAGACTTAAATGCACTGCTGGACATTGCGCTGTATTTCCAAGAAGTAAGAAAAAAATACGCCAAGTTTGAAGGTTCTCTTAAGGGTGTCGATGCGCGTATTCTTACTGCGCAGGTGCCCGGTGGTATGCTCACTAATATGGAGAGCCAGCTAAGGGAGCAGGGGGCAGAAGATCGGTTTGCCGAAGTTCTCGAAGAAATTCCTCGTGTGCGTGAAGATTTGGGTTTTATCCCCTTGGTAACACCCACCTCGCAAATTGTTGGTACTCAGGCCGTGATCAATGTGTTGCGCGGCGAGCGGTATGCCAGCATTTCAAACGAAACCCAAGGTATATTGCGCGGCGAATACGGCGCTACGCCTGCCCCAATGAATTTAGGGCTGCAGGCAAAGGTACTGGAAAAAGGCCAAAAACCTATCACTTGTCGCCCCGCTGACATGCTCGAACCGGAACTTGTCGTCTTGGCGAAGACCCTCGAAGAGGAGGCCGCCTCGCGTGGAATAGAGTTGTCGAAGGGCGAAAACGCTATTGACGACGTGCTCACTTATGCCTTGTTTCCACAAGTTGGCTTGAAGTTTTTAGCCAATAGAGGCAAGCCGGAGGCTTTTGAACCCGCACCCACTGGTAAGGAGTCGGCTATTGTGCACGCCGATAACGGTGACGAGGTTTACACCGTTGCAGTGGAGGGTAAAACGTATTCAGTAACGGTTAGTAACGGTGGTGAGTTAACGGGCATTGTGCCTTTGTCGGGGGCTGCTTCTTCTGCCTCGACGCCTCAAATTCATGATGGTAAGCCGGTAAAAGCGCCTTTGGCGGGAATCATATTTAGGGTAATGGTAAGCCCAGGGCAGCAGGTGGCTCAAGGCGACACCTTGCTAGTGTTGGAGGCGATGAAGATGGAGACGCAGGTGAGTGCGCCCAGCGCCGGTACCGTGGGTTCTGTCAGTGTCAAAGAAGGCGACACAGTCGCCGTCGGTGATGTTCTGCTAACAGTTGCTTAATCGATCGATGGGGAAAGCATGAACAATTTCACGGGCCTTTGGCTAGAATCGGGTCTCTTTCAAATGCAGTGGGGGCAAGTGGCGATGATCGTCATCTGTCTACTCTTGCTGTTTTTGGCAATTCGTAAGGGCTTTGAGCCCCTGCTGCTGGTACCTATTGGGTTTGGCGGCATACTCGCCAATATTCCGGGAGCGGGTTTGGCCTACTCGGCTGTTGAAAATGCAATTCACAGTGGAAACATAGAGGTTTTGGCTCACCTTGCCACAATATTTGGCTTGGAGAGCTGGGAATCTGCAAAAGATCTTCTCTCTGCTTATCAGGCATCGTCCCCCGCGATCCATCATGAAGCCTCGATGTTTGTAGTGGGTGCTGATTTTCATAACGGTATGCTTTACAATTTTTACACGGTATCTATTGCCAGCGGTGTAGCTCCTCTGGTGATTTTCATGGGCGTTGGTGCGATGACCGATTTTGGGCCTTTACTGGGCAATCCGCGCACTTTGTTTTTGGGCGCTGCAGCACAGTTTGGTATTTTTGCCACAGTGCTGGGTGCGGTAGCCCTGTCTACTTTTGGACTTATGGATTTCAGTATCGCAGACGCTGCGGCAATTGGGATTATCGGTGGCGCCGATGGACCAACGGCTATCTATGTGGCGAGTAAGTTAGCGCCAGATTTGCTGGGCGCCATTGCTGTTGCTGCATACTCTTACATGGCCCTGGTGCCCCTTATTCAGCCGCCAATAGTGAGGTTTTTGACCACTGACGCCGAACGAAAAATAGAAATGTCGCAGCTTAGAATTGTCAGCAAGCGGGAAAAAATTGTTTTCCCTGTAGTGCTGTTAGTCTTGGTGGCGTTGATACTGCCTTCGGCGGCGCCGCTGCTCGGAATGTTCTGTTTTGGTAACTTGATGCGCGAGTGTGGTGTTGTAAATCGTTTGTCCGATACTACGCAAAATGCACTTATCAATATCACAACGATCTTTTTGGGGCTTTCGGTGGGGTCAAAGTTGGCCTCAGACAAGTTTCTAGACCCTAAAACTCTGGGTATATTGGTGTTGGGTATTGTCGCCTTTGCAATCGGTACGGCTATGGGCGTGTTAATGGCTAAGCTAATGAATACCTTCAGTCACAATAAGATCAACCCGCTTATAGGTTCGGCAGGCGTTTCAGCTGTGCCAATGGCCGCTCGTGTATCAAACAAGTTAGGCTTGGAATATAACCCGCAAAACTTTCTATTAATGCATGCCATGGGCCCCAACGTAGCGGGAGTGATCGGTTCTGCTATTGCGGCAGGGGTTATGATCTCTATCGTTTCTAAGATGGCGTAATTTCTTGGTTAGTTATGCCTCGAGGGCGTTACATTGCCTATGCTATTTCGCAATTTTTTTTGCCTCGACATATAACAAAAAAGATCGACTATTTGTCGGTCTTTTTTCAATCACGCGCTTTTGCCTATCCAATCACGGCGCTCGATAGTGTAGAATACGCCCTGATTTTTAGCCTGAACCATCTACCGCAATATTCCACGGAGTAATCTATGTTTAGACGTACCAAAATTGTTAGCACATTGGGGCCGGCCACTGACGAGCCGGGAATTCTGGAGCAGTTGATTGTTGCAGGTGTTAACGTAGTACGTATGAACTTTTCTCACGGTAGCCCAGAAGATCATAAAAATAGAGCTACCCAGGTAAGAGAGTACGCTGCAAAACACGGCAAATTTATCGCCATTTTAGGCGATTTGCAGGGCCCAAAAATTCGTATTTCGCGCTTCGCAGACGGTCCAATCAATCTGGCTGTTGGAGACAACTTTGTACTGGATGCCGCACTTGAGCGCGATGCAGGCAATCAGGAGCAGGTGGGAATCGATTATAAGGAACTGCCCAACGATGTGGTGCCTGGTGATCTGTTGCTGCTAGATGACGGCCGCATTATACTGAAAGTTAACTCTGTTGAGGGAACGCGTGTAAATACCACTGTGACTGTTGCCGGAAAGCTATCCAACAACAAGGGTATTAATCGCCAGGGTGGTGGATTGACCGCGCCGGCGCTTACCGATAAAGACAAAGCCGATATTAAAACGGCTATTGAAATTGGTGTGGACTACCTAGCCGTTTCTTTTCCACGCAGTGCCGACGATATGAACTTGGCCCGCCAGCTGGCTAAAGACGCCGGTGGAAATGTATATATGGTCGCCAAAATAGAGCGAGCGGAAGCCGTTTCTGATCACAAGGTGCTAGATGATATTATTCTTGCCTCTGACGCCGTAATGGTGGCTCGGGGCGACTTGGGTGTTGAAATAGGCGATGCCGAGCTTATCGGCGTTCAAAAGCACATCATTGCCAGAGCTCGCGCTCAAAATCGTTGCGTTATTACCGCAAC
>JBLHGN010000219.1:0-6318 GCA_047616325.1 Lentisphaeria bacterium | reverse complement strand
GGCCACCTCTTCTTGCTGACTATTTAAAAGCCGCAATCAAAGAAGCTCAAAGAAATTATTCCTCCCCGCTTCCGAACTATCGATCAAGTCCTAGTCTTGTGACACAGAAAAACGTGTTTTGTTTCACATTATCTTAACGATTCATACATTTCCATTTTTTTCACCTACGGTTCACCGACAGTCGTTATTGGAAGCACAACGCTGACCTCGTAACGAGGAGTCTAAGATAGCAAAGGGGCTATTTGTTTATCAATGGCCTCGCGGGCCCGGAATATCCTCGAACGCACCGTGCCGACAGGGCAGCCCATAACATCGGCAATATCTTCATAGCTGAGGCCATCCATTTCTCTCAACGTCACAGCCGTACGTAGATCTTCAGGCAGATCGCTAATGGCCTTATTCACTAAAGCTTCCAGCTGGTCTCGCATTAATTCCCCTTCAGGAGAGGCCACATCTTTGAGCAAATCGCTGCCCGAATAAAATTCCGCGTCCTCTACGTCAACATCGCTTGATGGCGGCCTTCGCCCACGCGAAACCAAATGGTTTTTAGCGGTATTGATTGCAATGCGGTATATCCAAGTATAAAAGGCACTCTCTCCACGAAAGTTACCAATGGCCCGATAAGCTTTAATAAAAGCTTCCTGAGCGACATCGTACACCTCTGCCGAATCTTTAACGTATCGACTAATAATGGAAATAATTTTGTGCTGATATTTCAGAACCAAGAGATCAAAAGCGCGCTTATCGCCTGCCTGAACCCGCTCAACGAGCTGTCGGTCTGTATCCTGCGCCGGTTGCGCTGTCATTCATGCTTCCCCAAATATAGTATTCATTCAGTTATTAACTATCAGCAATATGGTCAAGCAACATGGAGTGCCTGCTAATTCTTAATATTCTCAAGCTGCTTGTAATTATGGGCGATACCTTAATCGTGCGATACCTTCACAATATTTACAGCGAACTCAAACGGTATTGCCTAATACGCCTCTAGCCATTACGCAGTTAACTGTCTATTTGACGCCAGGCACTTTATTATGGGCAATAGATGTAATCTCTTCGATTAAGTTCCCTCACAGACAAGGGGCAGGGAAAGAACCGGATGGAAGCCCCAGATAAAGACGCCGCTGGCACCCTACCTGCGGAACAACCACGTAAACAGATAAACCCGCAAATATTTATATATTTACCGCCATTCTGAGCCCTTAGTGATGGCAAATTCACGAAAATCAATGCTTTACTAGCATAACAGAGCGCTACTATCGTATATTTCACTTGCATAGCAACGGCTAGATTGTATAAATATCAATTTTCTGAAAACTGCTGGTCTTGCTGAGCAAAGCAAAGCTAAATTTGGCTCGGTGTTTGTGAGTGCTTACAATTCACTCGACACACAGTAGCTATTGCCACCCCCTATAACCTTCCATGAGATATCACTCTTGCCTATACACACCAACAAAACTAACCTTCGAAACTTTGACGTACTTGTGATTGGTAGCGGGGCTGCCGGCCTCACCCTTGCCTTGCACCTGGCAAAGAAGCACAGCGTTGCGGTATTAAGCAAAGGCGAACCAAACGAAGGTTCTACATGGTATGCACAAGGCGGTATAGCCGCCGTGCTTGACGATGAGGACACCATTGAATCCCATGTTCAAGACACTTTAGATGCTGGCGGTGGCCTGTGCCACAAGATCGCAGTAGAATTTACTGTTCGTCACAGCAAGGAAGCCATTGATTGGCTGGTTAAACTAGGGGTTAATTTCACTAAATCACACAATTCTACAGACTTTCACCTCACTCAGGAAGGAGGCCACAGTCGCCGAAGAATCATTCATAGCGCAGATGCCACTGGCATGGCCGTGCATTCGACACTTCTTCAGCAAGCTCATCGCGTCTCCAGCTTGGAAATCTTCGAACACCATATTGCGGTAGATTTGATTAAACAAATTGACCCCTATAGTGAAAAAATTCGCTGCGCAGGCGCATATGTGTTCAATCGAGAAAAAGATTGCGTGGAGGTATTCCAAGCCAAAACAGTGGTTCTGGCAACTGGCGGAGCGAGTAAAGTCTACCTCTATACCAGCAACCCTGACGGCGCGTCTGGAGACGGCATTGCAATGGCTTGGCGCGCAGGCTGTCGCGTCACCAATATGGAATTCAATCAATTCCACCCAACCTGCCTGTATCACCCTAAAGCAAAGTCATTTCTTATTACCGAGGCTCTGCGGGGCGAAGGTGCAAAACTTCGCTTGCCCGACGGCGAGCCATTTATGCACAAGTTTCACCCATTGAAAGAGCTGGCACCACGCGACGTTGTAGCAAGAGCTATCGACTATGAAATGAAGCGTGTCGGCAGTGATTGCGTATATTTAGATATCAGCCATAAATCGGAAGATTTTATAATCAAGCACTTCCCCACCGTACGCGAGCGCTGCCTGGAATTTGGTATCGACATAACCAAAGAAGCCATCCCAGTTGTGCCTGCTGCTCACTACACCTGCGGTGGTATCGCTGTGAACCTCTGCGGTGAAACCGACCTCAACAACCTTTACGCCATCGGCGAGACTTCATTTACCGGCCTACATGGTGCCAATCGCATGGCGAGTAATTCTCTACTGGAGTGTCTGGTCTACGCAAAATCGGCAGCCGATGCCATAGACACGCAACTCGATTCAATCGCACAACTTCTGCCTTCACCCGAATGGGATGAATCACGCGTGACCAATTCAGACGAAGACGTTGTTATTTCGCACAACTGGGAGGAACTAAGGCGCTTCATGTGGGATTACGTCGGTATTGTACGCACCCGCAAACGCTTAGAAAGGGCCACCCATCGCATTAAACTTCTGCAAAAAGAAATCAATGAGTACTACTCTAATTACAAAATCAGTAACGACCTTATCGAGTTAAGAAATCTTACAATGGTGGCTGAACTAATAATTCGATCAGCGATATCGAGAAAAGAAAGTCGTGGCCTACATTACTCTCTAGATTATCCCGAGACCTCCAAAATCGCACAAGATACTGTACTTGTGCCGATGAATCACGCCGCGCAAAATGTAATAGTACACAATTAAAAACAATCTGTACGCTCACTTATATTGGCAATATTTTTATAGGATGCGGCACTTGTAATTAGCCCTACTTAAACGGCGCAACTTACTACAACAGGCAGCTTTTTAAAGCAGGCAATCTTTTATTGCCGACACCAAGGATCCTTTTAATTTTTATCGCCGAAGTCTAATTCTTTTTGATTAATAATTACTGGCGGGCTAGGAGTCGTAATTTCACCTGAAGCAGGTTCTTTCTGCCTTGCCTCGTCTGCGGTCTCACCCACAGCAATATCTCGGGAAGTTGAACCACCTTCTACCGCTGCTTTCCTTGCAGCAGATATTGCCTCGTTTTTGTTTGTCGCATTAACATATGCGGAACTGTCCAGATTTTTTTTATTTTCCGCCGCTGGCTTCTTTTTCATAAAAGGCAACTTCCAGTTAAACAAGAACCTTGAACTTTTTTGGTTTGACACATCGACCGAAAGTGTTGCCAAACTTCTTAACCGTCTATCCTTTATGCTGACAGAGGCGCTATCGTCAGACCACGCTTTTTTTACAACATCATTTTTTATGGCAACGTGGTAATAGACAAGATCGTCGACCCTACCTCCCGATCGAAAGAGAAAAAGTAGGTGCCCGTTGCGAATATGCGTACGCTGAAGCCGGTAGGTATAAACTGCTAACTCTTCAGAAATTTTATCGACGTGATCCGGCTCACCAAAGTGTGCAGTGACAACTTTTTTACGTGCATTAGTATTTTCAATTTTATCGAAAACCGTTTTTGGAATTAACCCTTCGCTATCTTCGTAAACAACTCGATCCGATAGTGCACAGCTTGTCAAATTAACACAAAATACTAGCAAGAAAAGAAGTCGAAACACCTGATTATTCATGCGCGAAATCGCACACTGATTTCTCTTGCTGATACATCAAACGCATTAGATTAATTTCTGAGGAAGAAAGGCCACTGTTTGCCGCGACTGCACGACTATCAACGCCCTGCTCTATTAATTTTTGTGCTCTTGTGTAGGAATAATCTATATCACTTTGCTTTAATTCGTTCAGCGACGCCTGTAACTTGTGCAACTTCCCTTCGATAGCAATCATTTTCTGACCCATCCCCAATGAACCTGAGGTGAGAACACTTATATTGGTCTCCATGCGTTTCATTTGACGCTTATGCTGCTTATTTAAACCGCCGACGACAAACGACGTAAATATAAGTGAAAAAACTGTGCAGCTAAACGCTACCGCCGCAAAGTAAGGCCATAATTCAATGAAATTTTTGGATAGTTCCACGTAACGCCACTCTCTCAACTAACAACTTTATTTGATTAAACTGCCAATATCGATTGGTGCCGAATAGACAAGCAAAAAAAACCTCTACTGCTTGCCTAAGTTCACACTAGAATGGCTCTATTTCTGACCATTCATCATCAGTGAGCAACTTATCCAACTCGATTAAAATTAACAACTCATTGTTTTTGTGGCTAACACCTTGAATAAATTTCGCACTTTCATCATTGCCGATACTGGGTACCGCTTCGATTTCGGATAGTTTCAAATATACGACTTCAGCCACACTATCCACCAAAACACCAACGACGTGCGTCTCCGCCTCTATCACCACAATGCGGGCATCATCGGTAACATCTATAGAGGGCAAACCAAAACGATCGCGCGTATCAATCACTGAAACGACACTGCCACGCAGATTAATAATACCTAGCACGTAAGGCGGAGCACCGGGCACAGCCGCAATCTCGGTATAGCGCAACACCTCTTGGACCTGCATGACGTTTACGCCATATTTTTCACCTGCCAATTTGAAGGTAACCCACTGTAATACAGGATCTTCGGAGTCTTGTTTGTTTTTTAGCTTGCTACTCATAGGGAAGTTTCCAAAAAAGGTATGTTTAGCGTCAAAATTCTGGTGCATTTCACAAGATATACCCTTTCAATATAGTTAAAAGCAGCATCTGTGCCAGCACATTGGATACATTAAGAGAAAAAAACCCTGTAGATGGCCACGGCACATTGCAACGGCACCCCTCATCCAGCTCCCAGATTGCATATAGCCCCGCATACAGCGCTGCCCTGCCGCACGGAACGGCACCAAAAGCCAAACAGCTTTGCTCAAAGTTTCTTTTTGCTAGTGTTCTCAAGCAAGTTCGCCATTTGAGGAATATCGATCAATGCGCACATCTTTTCTCTAATTGTGCCCGCCAACCAAGGTCGCTTGGTGCGTACACTGCGCCAATTTACCTCTTCTGGCATCAATGAAATTGGCTGATTAACCGCATCCACTGCTAGCCCCCAGGGCAAACCATCGATGGAGATAAGAAAACGAGCGGCGCCAAGAAACGATTCAGTGTAGCGCTCAGGCATTACAAAAAGCGCGGTATTAACGGCCCTTATGTCACCCAAAGCCGAGGGCATTATTCCCATAAACCATTCCGATTGACCCGCGAGCGGCGTCAATTTTTTATCAATTTGCAGAATTTGCCCCAAAGCCACCAAAGGAACGGCCAATGACAAACCGGCTACCTGAAACAACAATATTTCAAAGCGATTTTGAGCCCAAATCGGTCGACCATTTTCAGACCATTGTAACAACTGGTGAATTCTGGACTGACTTACCTCTGCAGTATCCGAAATTTCTGAGTCATCATTTACCGATGGTGCTTCAGCCGATGCATCACCTTCGTCTGCGGGCACTTCGACTACATCAACAAGAGCAACTCCTGCGGGCACCGCAGCAGAAGGCGCTTTAGTCTCCGCTATCAATGCGGTTTGTATTGAAGGCGTGCATGTATGCGTGGGAGCGGACTTGGGCGTTTTAGTCAGCGCCTGCCGACTTAACATTTGCTGTAAACGCTGACGCTTATGCTCATCTAATACGGCAAGGTCCACCTCGTGATTGGAAAAACCCTTTGACTTCACCTTTTCACGAGGTTTCGGGGGAGCGATATCGGGCTCTGAATATCGCTCTTTTTTACACGAGAGGCTGGGGATTCTTGTTTGGTTAAGCGATGATGGTACGAGGCCATCATTAGCCAGCTTGTTTGCTTGTTTTGGGGGTTCGGCTGCTGCAGAGGATAACGTTTCGTTTTGTTGCGTAGGCTTACCCGCGCGCTCTAGTTTTTCCGGTGCCGGCTGTTTTGCCGTGGAGCCTGCCAAAGAGGGCCCATCATCTACAGAATCAGCTTCTGAGCTACTCACATTCGGTTTTACGCGCCTAATTAATTTAGTTTCTACGAAAGCATCG
>JBLHGN010000218.1:0-6320 GCA_047616325.1 Lentisphaeria bacterium | reverse complement strand
CGGAGTGTAAGCTTCAGGATGTTTTATCTTTCCCTTGATTTTGTGGTAAATACCCATAACACGGAGTGGTGCGATGTCTTATACTGTGTCGCACTTTAAGCTTGAAACTAAGTGACTTCGTTAATTGGGCTAATATAGCTTAGCTTTGCAACTCCTAAAAAATCAGCTTGATCAAAATACTAAAAGGCAAAATTAATGAGTATCCAGTGGTATCCAGGTCACATGCACAAGGCGCAAAAGGAAATAGCCCATGCATTGCCAAAAGTCGACTTGCTTATTGAAGTGATCGATGCGCGCATCCCGTTTAGTAGTGAAAACCCGCTTATTGCGAAAATAAGGGGCACCAAGCCCTGCATAAAAGTGTTGAGCAAATGTGATTTGGCCGATGAGCTTGTCACGCAAGAGTGGCAAGAATACCTTGAGCGCGAGCGCTATGTTAAAACTTTGGCCATTACCATACAGGATCAGGCAAAAATTCGACTGCTACCAGAATTGTGCTATAAATTGTTGCCAGAAAAAGCGCGCAGTGTGAAAAAAATAAATGCAATGATCGTTGGGATTCCCAATGTGGGTAAGTCGACAATAATTAACATTCTCGCGGGTAAATCAATAGCAAAAACGGGTAATGAGCCTGCTGTTACCAAAATTCAGCAGCGTATTCAGGTGGGCGATGGTTTGGTCTTGCACGATACTCCCGGTATTCTTTGGCCAAAGCAGGAATATGAAAAATCGAGTTTTCGTTTGGCCTCGACTGGAGCTGTAAAAGATACGGCATTGGAATACGCCGAGGTGGCTTGTTTTGCCGTGGAATACTTGTTGAAAGCTTACCCAGAGCTATTAAAAACTCGTTATGAGTTGGATGAGCTGCCTTCAAGTGAATTGGATTTTTTTGAGCGCGTAGGAAGAAAAAAGGGTTGCCTTACTGTAGGTGGACGTGTTGATTTAAATAAAATTTCTCAGATTTTTATTAATGAGTTCAGGTCTGGCATACTGGGAAGTATAACTATGGAAACACCCTCAATGATAGAGTCGGAAAAGGTCCGATATCAACAAGAGCTTGAAAAGAAGAGCGCACAAAAGCAGGCGCGCTTGGATAACTTTAAAAAAGGAAAGCGCGACTCCCAGTCTTGAGTTCTAGGTGTTTGCAAAATACAGCGTGGTTGGTGTCTTTTATTGTTGGCAGTTTGCAAGCCACAACCTTTAGAGTCGTATAAGTTCATCGCTTCAAACTATAGATCAACCGCACATGCGCGGCCGATCTATGAAATGCCGGGTAGTATCACAAAGCCTGAATTTGGCTAGTGTCTTCAGGTTCGTCAAGCTCTGGTTTTTCATGTTTAAAGGCTTTTGCGGTTCCTTTTTTGTGACTTAGTTGCGCATCTAGCTTTTTTGCTGCGCTGGCAATTGCGGCGTAAAGATCTTTCTCTTTAGCCTGAACGGCAATGGCACTTCCCATGTAGTTTGTTGTGATTTCGATGCGCTGAATATTGGGTTCTACGGTAATTATTACTGTAAGAGCGCCTATTTGAGGGTGGTGCGATTCGATTTTAGCTAACTTGCTAGTGACTGATTCTCTGATGCTGTCGGTGATATCTACATGGTGACCTGAAAGTTCAATCTGCATATTCTCTTTCCTTTCTTGATGGTTTTCTTGTCTTTCGCCCCTATCGTGACTCTGCCGCTAACAAATATCAAGCTGTATTTTTTTTCATGGTTGATTTGAGTCAATGCCCTGTTTTCTAGCGAATTTTTTCATTTTTTGATGCCATATAGGCCTCTTTCTTGGACAGCTAATTTCTAGGGGCCAAGCTACTTATGATGTCTGTTGCGGCTTAAGCCGCCAGTAGGGTCATATAGAGCATAGCTGCGGACTGTTTTATAGCAAGTGGTGTATGTGATGAAGAGAAACGGGCTAGATTTTTTTCTTTGGCCCGTCAGTCATTTCTTTGCGGTGATTTGTGACGCGGTGAATTCAGTCCATTGAATTCATTGGCTTTTGGTTTGCTTGCTAAACCAAAATGTCAGTGTTGTTTTTTGCTTTTGCCTGGTGCGCCGGAGAATGAGCTGGGTTTGCGTGGTGCTTGGTCGGAAAACTTCTCTATATTGAGCGGCTTTTGGCAAACACGTATTTTCTTTAGGGTTTCAAACGTTGCCTTTGGCATTCCAGAAGGAAGATCAACCGTTGAGAATGTGTCTTGGATTTTGATTTGGCCAATAAAGCGACCTTCAATACCCGCTTCATTGGCTATAGCGCCAACGATTTCTCTAGGGGTAACCTTGTCATTGTGGCCGACAGCAATTTTAAAGCGTTCCATGTCCGCATCGGGCCCATCATCGCTGCGTGATTTTCGTGTGGAGCTTGATCTTTCTGGGCGCTTGTCGCGCGATGAGCGAGATTCAGAAAAGTCTTTTGATATTTTCGATTCGTGTACCTTTTTTTCTTTCGGTGGCACAAGGGGACGATCTTTTTGTGCTAGATAGACTAGAGCGGCAGCGATATCTTTAGCGGAGGCTTCTTGTTCGGCACAAAGTTCAGTCACAATTTTTTGGAACATTGATGAGGCGCCAGCACTCATTGCCTCTGTGACAGACGTTTTGAAGTCTTGCGCGCGCTTATTGATAAGTTCGTCGCGTGTCGGCAGTTCTATTTGCTTGATGGTTTGGCGTGTGGTTTTCTCAATTGAACGGAGTAATCTGCGTTCTCTTGGGGCTACAAATAAAATGGCCTTGCCGCTACGTCCTGCGCGCCCTGTGCGTCCAATGCGATGCACATAGGCTTCTTCGTCATAGGGGATGTCGTAGTTCATTACATGACTTATTCTCTCAACATCCAGCCCGCGTGCAGCGATGTCCGTAGCAACCAATATGTCTAGACCACCATTTTTTAACTGTTCAACTGCCCGTTGTCTAGCGCTCTGATTCATATCACCGTTGAGTGGTGCTGCTGAATAACCGCGGGCGTTAAGTCGGTCGGCCAATTCCACCGTTGCAGTTTTTGTACGTACAAAAACAATCATGCCGTCAAACATTTCAACTTCAAGAATTCTTGTTAAAGCATCCAGCTTGTTAGTGCCGCAGACAAGCCAATAGCTTTGATCGATATTTTCATTGGTGGTTACAGATGTTTCAATGCGAACTTCTTCTGGAGACTTCAGATACTTTTCTGCAACTCGTCTAATGGCCGAGGGCATTGTTGCGGAAAATAATGCTACTTGACGAGTGGGCGGCGTGGTTTTAAGTATGGATTCAACATCATCTATAAAGCCCATGCGTAGCATTTCGTCGGCTTCATCTAGCACCAGTGTTTTGAGGTTGCTCAGGTTGAGGCTCTTGCGTTGCAAGTGATCTAGAAGGCGACCGGGTGTGCCTACGACAACGTGGGCGCCGCGTTCTAGGCCCCGCAACTGTCCTCGCATATCTTGCCCGCCGTAGATTGGCAGTACATGGAAGCCGCGAATTTTAGACGCATAGGATTGAAAGGCTTCAGCCACTTGAATAGCAAGCTCGCGAGTCGGGCACAGCACCAGAGCTTGCGGTGTGTTTTTCTTTACATCGATATTTGCCAGGATGGGAAGCGCAAATGCCGCTGTTTTCCCTGTGCCTGTTTGCGCCATGCCGACGATGTCTTTTCCCGCAAGTAAATGGGGGATTGTGGCAGCCTGAATCGGTGAGGGAGTTTCGTAACCCACTTCGCTTAGCGCCGAAAGCAGAGTTTCGGGCAGATTTAGGTCAGAAAAATTCAGTTCAGGCGTTTGTATATCGGACATGGTTTACCTTGTGGGTGTTTAAAACGCACTGACCGGCGCCAGCACATAAAAGGGCGCATATTGTACCAGAGAACAGTAAAAAACACGAGCGATTTTTGATCAATCGTGTGCGCTATATTGCGGTTGTCGGGGGAGGAAGCTGGGCCGCAAGAGCGGCCCGTGGGAAGGCGTAGGCCTAAAAGGACGGTTTTTGCAAAACTACCCGAGTTTTACGTGGGGTAAGATTGCGTGGTGCATAGCCAGTGTATAATTGTCGTGGTCGCCCTATGCGATAACCATCGGTCAGCATTTCGTGCCAATGTGCAATCCAGCCAACTGTGCGGCCGGTGGCAAAAATAACGGTAAACATGTCGGTTGGAATGCCAATGGCCTTCATGATGATGCCGGAATAGAAATCCACGTTGGGGTAAAGTTTTTTCTCGATAAAATACTCGTCTTCCAGAGCGATCTGTTCAAGGCGTTTGGCGATTTTCAGTAGCGGATCGTCCTCAAGTCCCAGTTCTCCCAGTACTTCGTCACAGGTTTCTTTCATAACTTTGGCGCGAGGGTCAAAGTTTTTGTAAACTCTGTGTCCGAAGCCCATTAGGCGGAAGGGGTCGTTTTTATCTTTAGCCTTTTCGACATACTTATCTATATTGCTTTCGTCGCCAATCTCTTCAAGCATCGCTAATACGGCCTCGTTTGCTCCGCCGTGAGCGGGGCCCCAAAGGGTGGCAATGCCAGAGGCAATGCAGGCGAAAGGGTTGGCGCCAGACGAGCCTGCCAAGCGAACTGTTGACGTAGAGGCGTTTTGTTCGTGGTCGGCGTGGAGAAGGAAGATTTTATCCATTGCTCGCGATAACACAGGGCTAACTTTTGGGTCGTCGCACGGGGTGCCAAACATCATATGAAGGAAGTTTTCTGAGTAGCCAAACTGGTTGTCTGGATACATAAAGGGCTGACCCTGTGAGTGCTTGTAGCACATAGCCGCGAGGGTAGGCATTTTTGCAATGAGCCTGTGCGCCGATATTATGCGATGACGTGAATTGTTGATGTCGAGAGAGTCGTGATAAAACGCGGACAATGCGCCTACGATTCCGCACATCATGGCCATGGGGTGTGAGTCGTAGTGGAAGCCACGAAAAAACCTCGAAATGGATTCGTGAACCATCGTGTGATTGCTGATAATACTGGTAAATTCTTGATATTCGCTTTGAGTTGGAAGCTCTCCATGCAAAAGAAGGAAGCAGGTCTCCAAGTAGTCAGATTTCTCCGCGAGCTCTTCAATGGCATAGCCTCTGTGTAGCAATACGCCCTTGTCGCCGTCGATATAGGTTATTTTTGATTCGCAGCTTGCCGTGGAGACAAACCCCGGGTCATACGTGAAATAGCCGTTACCCGTGAGCGCTCTGATGTCGATAACATCTGGTCCTACAGTGCCTGAATACACCGGTAGTTCTATTGGGTCTTTTAGCCCGTCAACCGTAAGGCTTGCTTTCTTGTCAGTCATCGCAGACTCCTGTAGTCAATTATGGAAGTAATATTTTTTTGGTTCTGTTTGCTTTGAGCTTCTTAAAGCTTAGTGTGCTGTCGCTGTTCCGGTGCTGCCAATGGGGGGCGTGTCGCGCCCGATCAATTGTCGTCAATCCCCAGTTTGTCCGCTTGCGGGAACGCGCAACTATATAGTGCTCCCACGCTATGTCAACGCGAATCAGGGTGCCTGCGGAGCTTGCCATTTGATAACAAGGGTGTGTTGTATGGCTTGCCCTGTGTTAATGCCCTCTTTCTGTGTTTAAAGAGGGCTATGCGCATTGTGTATGGATGCAGGTCTTTTTACGTGTCGTTATAAAAAGCTTGTTGACTGAGGTGTTAAAAGTCGCTAATGGGCCTTTTTCAGTGATTTGATTTTCGCTATTTGAATTTTGTTCAGATTGAATGTTGTTGCCCCTATCTCCGAGCAAGTAGAAGTAATCGTGCTCTAGTTTCAATGTGGCATATGCATTGGACTGATTGGGCGACCTCAGGTGGAGAAACAACAAAATAAATAAAATAAACTATTGACAAAATATCGCTAATCGAGACAAAATTTTTTTAATTAATAAAATTTTGTGCCTCTGAAAATACATCAATTTCAGAGGCACATCATGAAAAATATCCGAGAAAAACTGGTAGATTTTCGCGATACGCTGTATCACCTGTTCCCGAAACGTAAAGATGCTATCTTTGAACTAATGGACGCGAATTCAGCATCGACTACTTCACTCAACAGCGTTGTTCATCTGAGTAAATCTGCATTTTTCACACGTCAATATCCTAGCATCACCGATGCGCTAACCGATGGTTTGGCAGTAGCGCAAGGGGATGATATTCAAAAGCTCATATGGCGCACAAGCCAATCGAAGGATATGGCCTCCTATCACCGCTTTGTAGTAGATTGTACGCCTCAAGATAGGCTTCATGCGAAAACACTGGATGATCGCTCCATTGTCTACAAAGCCAATCCCGCACCAGGCAATAAACCCATCTGTGCATGTCATGAATATTCTACCGTGGTTTACGTGGGGGGCGGGGGCC
>JBLHGN010000217.1:0-6324 GCA_047616325.1 Lentisphaeria bacterium | reverse complement strand
TATTAACTTTAATTTTAGTTATTTTTAGTTTCGCTAGCTTTGCTGGCGATCATACCATTGTATCGGCCTACGAAACTCACACCAGTAATGTTCAAGTTGGCAGCAACGGTATCGTTGTAAAAATTCTATCTGACGATAATGCTGGTTCACGGCATCAGCGTTTTATTCTTAAACTATCAACAGGCCATACTATTTTAATAGCTCACAATATCGATCTAGCTCCAAAAATCGATAGCATCAATGTCGGTGATAGTATTGAGTTTTATGGCGAGTACGAATGGAATAATAAAGGTGGCGTAGTGCACTGGACGCATCACGACCCAAAAGGCCATCACAGAGGTGGCTGGCTTAAACACAATGGTTCTCTTTATGAGTAAGCCTATAACAATCAAATCAATTCGACCCTACGCAAGCTGTCTTCTTTTTTGCGGGGCAAAAAAACAGCCATCTCGCTCCGGCGAATTATTTGGGCGTTATATTTCTGGCGAGGCATATGAAAGAGCAGGTTATGCAAATATTACCGGTACTGGCGCTTATTGTAGCTGGGCTAGCCGTTTTCTTTGGGCCTCTGATTTCTTATAGAGCTACTAAGAAACAAATTGAGGCCAGTTTGCGGGTCTCAAATAAGCAGGTTGTTGCACCTATTCGTCAAAAATGGATAAATGAATTACGTATATTGATGGCAGATATCATTGGTAAGTGTACTTACTATCGGGCTGCGGGTTCTGAAGATAGAAGTGATATTGAATATCAGCATATAACTGAATCTATTGTTAAATTACGCCTCTATATTAATCCTAACGAAGATGATCATGTGGAATTATTAAAGCAAGTTGTAAAAATGGAACACGCACTGTTTCACGGAAATTCAGCGGAAAATAATAGAATATTTTGGGATGCACATGATGGTGCAGTTAGTAAAGCGCAGCACATTCTTAAAAGAGAGTGGGAACGGGTGAAAAACGAAATATAACAAATCGGTCAATAGGACATTTTTTACTTCGCTTTTTTTTGCGGTGGCTACGCCACTTTACCGCAAAAAACGCTACGTAAAAAATGCCTATTACCTCAGCGTTAGCTAACAGGGATCGTAGATATTTATGAATTATAGAGAGGCTACTTCAGTTGATGCACTGGCTATTGCAAGCATACATACAGATAGCTGGAGGAAAAATTACCAGTCCGCGCTTACCGAGCAGTATTTATTGGATGTGGTTCCGAAAGAGCGGAATGAGATCTGGATTAGTAGACTTGAAAAACCCGAATCCAACCAGTATGTCGTTGTCGCTGAAACAAAAAATAAAATAATCGGGTTCGTGTGCGTTTATGCTGGAAAAAATAAAGAATGGGGTTCTTATTTAGATAACTTGCATGTGGACAGTACTTACCAATCCAAGGGGGTTGGTAAGTCATTATTGGTTAATGCTGCTCGTTGGTGTTATCAACAAGACCCCAATAAAGGAATGTGCCTTTTGGTCAATCAAGATAACTTGAAGGCACAAAGGTTCTATAAGTTTTTTGGAGCGCATAATGCAAAAAATGGTGTATGGGATGCACCGGATGGTAGTGTAGTACCGACATATTGGTTTGTATGGAACTCCTTTAGTGCTTTCGTAAAAAATAGCTAACAAAGCCATCAAGCAGACGTTTTTTACGTCGCTTGATTTTGTGCTTAAATAGCACAAAACAATCAACTACAAAAACGCGGCTTATGGCGGCGTTATACGAAGGTCGTACTAAGTCAACTTACGAACCAAAGCGGAAAGTTAGATATGAATTCAAAAAAATGGTGAATTTTTATATTAGGAAAAATAAGCCATATACAAAATAACAGGAAAAAGGATTCCCCAATTGAAAATTTCTCATATTGATATTCAAAATTTCCGCAAATTAAAAACATGTCGAGTTGAACTTGCGGATAAAAGTACAATTTTTGTTGGAGCAAACAATAGCGGGAAAACCTCCGCTATGGATGCGCTAATTATGTTTTTAAAAAAATCGAAGCGCAGAGAAATCAGCACCACAGATATAACATTATCTAATTGGGCTGGAATTAATAAAATTGCAAGTGACTGGGTTACTAATGCTTCTGCAGAACCACCAAAGCCATCAGACCTATCTCTAAATGCTTGGCGTCCATTTTTACCAGCTATTGATGTTTGGCTTAACGTAGACGAATTACAAATCCACTACGTTAGCCATATTCTGCCTACTTTAGATTGGGATGGTGGCTTGTTGGGTGTCAGGCTGATACTAGAGCCGAAAGAGCAAGAAATTCCAGAAGCCATTTATAAATCTTATATAGCCGCGTTTTCAGCAGCCCAAGGAACGTTAGCAGCGCGCAAGCGTACAAAAGAAAATGAAGATACTATTGAATCTTTATCGAAATTGACTTTATGGCCTACGTCGATGCGTGATTTTTTGGATAGAAAGCTACAAGACTTTTTCTCTGTTAATGCATATGTGTTAGATCCCGCACATGCACAATCTGATTTGCCACAACCGTTTACAGCATTCATGGAACCACTTGAAGGCGACCCTTTTGATGGGCTATTCAAAATCGACATCATTAACGCTCAAAGAGGATTCTCTGACCCGAATTCAGGTGAGGGAACTGCCAATACCGACCGCCGCCTCTCTTCGCAATTAAGACATTACTTTAATGAACATCTAGACCCAAACGTGCTACCAGAAGCAAGTGATTTGGATGCGCTTGAGGCAATGGAAGCCGCAAGAACAGCGTTCGATCAGAAATTGAAGACCAGCTTTAGTGTCGCTATTGGCGAGCTTGAAGGTCTAAATTACCCAGGGTTTAGTGACCCACAAATTTTACTGTCAAGCAAAGTTAACCCTGTTGAAGGGTTGGACCATCCTTCGGCTGTTCAATTTAAAGTTGTACGCAGTGAAGATCCATCGGTCAATGACCTGTGCTTACCTGAAAAATATAACGGTTTGGGCTACCAAAACTTGATTTCTATGATTTTTAATCTGATTCGCTTTCGTGATGAATGGATGCGTGTTGGAAAAGTAGGTAAGCGGGAGAAAATTGGTAATACGCCAATAGAGCCTTTGCACTTAATGCTTATTGAAGAACCGGAGGCACACTTACATGCACAAGTGCAGCAGGTTTTTATTAAGAAGGCATATAGCGTATTGCGCAATCATCCCGATCTAGAGGATAAACAGCAATTTTCTAGTCAAATGGTGGTAAGCACACATTCCAGTCACATTGCGCATGAAACAGACTTTACGGGATTACGTTATTTTCAGAGAAAAATGCTGGCAAACGAGCTAGAAATACCCTTTGCTTCAGTCGTTAGCATGAGCACAATGTTTGGAGGCGAGACTAATACGTCGAAGTTTGCAAGTCGCTACCTAAAAACGACACACTGCGACCTATTCTTTGCTGATGCTGTAATTCTTGTTGAAGGACCGGTGGAGCGAATGCTGGTTCCCCACTTCATTAGAAATCACTACCCAGAGTTAGAGAGAAGTTATATATCTCTTTTGGAAATCGGCGGTAGTCACGCGCACAGTTTACGGCCGCTAATTGAAGCATTGGGAATTCCCGCACTTATCATCACCGATCTTGATTCAATTAAGAGCGACTCAACTGGTAAAGCAAGACCGAAAAAAGGCCAAAGCCTGAGAACTGGAAACCAGACATTAAAAAGTTGGGTGCCAGAAAAAATTACTTTAGATGAGGTCTTAGTCGCAGTACCTGAAGAAAAAATAACTGAGGACGGAATGGTTAGGGTCGCTTATCCGCATCTTACAACGATTCAATTTCTCCCGGATATAGATGAAGAAGCAATTCCCTATACGTTTGAAGACGCGTTAGTGCTGGAAAATCTTACGATGTTTAAAGCAATAACGGATAGCAATGGCCTCATAAAAAAAATGGCCAAAGCCGTTAATAACGCAACGCTCGATGAGGCCTGCGAGGACATGTTTATTGCACTCGACAAAAATTCTAAAAAGGCTGAAATGGCTCTGGAGTTGCTTTACACCACCGAGCCAAGTTTGCTTAAACCTCCTGTATATATTAAAGAAGGCCTTGATTGGCTTAATACTAAGTTAATTAATGACGTGTCTTTGGTAATTCCGTCGTTAGTTATGTCGGAGGACGAGTGATGACAGATGTAATCGACACAAAAACTGTTGATGATGAAATCTATAGCTGTCTCGACCTCGACAAGCCTAAAAGCTTTTTTTTATTTGCAGGTGCAGGGTCAGGGAAGACGCGCTCATTGGTTCAGGTACTAAAACGATTTCGTGCAAATAATACTCATCGCTTACGAACCAATGCACAACAAGTGGCAATTATCACTTATACCAATGCAGCCTGTGATGAAATAAAACGACGGCTAGAGTTCGATCCTGCATTCAGTGTTTCGACTATTCACAGCTTTGCTTGGGAGCTGATTAAGCCACATACATATGACATTAAAGTTTTGCTTAAAGTACGACTTCAAAATGACATTAATGAGCTTGAGTTGGCACAAAGCAAAGGGCGGGCAGGGTCAAAGGCGGCTGAAGATAGGCCTAGACAAATAGCGTCTAAACGCAAACGTCTGGAGTCACTAAAAATCATTCGAAAATTCACCTACAACCCCAATGGAGAAAACTCGAGCAGAGACTCTCTTAATCATGCTGAAGTCATAGCGTTAACAGCGGAATTACTCTCAAGTCGTCCACTACTGCAAACAATCTTGACACGTAAATTTCCAGTCTTACTGGTGGATGAAAGCCAAGACACAAAAAAAGAATTAATCGACGCACTTTTTACAGTTCAGCGAGTACATAAAACTCAATTTTCACTTGGGCTTTTTGGCGACATCATGCAGCGAATCTACATGGATGGAAAGCAAGATCTAGGGCTGACTCCATTACCTGATGATTGGCTGACCCCGAAAAAAATATACAATTACAGATGTCCGCGCCGAGTAGTTAAACTCATAAATAAAATTCGGCAGGACGTCGATCAAAACTCACAAGAACCTGTTAAAGAAAATGAAGGTTTAGTAAGGCTATTTATTAAAGATGTTAGCCAGCCCGTTGATAAAACGGCATTTGAAAATGTTGTTTGCCAAAAAATGGCTGAATATACCAATGACATGCTTTGGGCCGATCCAAAAGAAAATAAGACTTTGACATTAGAACACCATATGGCGGCTCAGCGTGGTGGCTTTTCAAATTTATTCAACGCTCTGTACGTCGATAAACTCAAAACTGGCTTATTAGATGGGACTTTATCCAGCATTACTTTCTTTTCTCAAAGGGTACTGCCGGTAATTAACAGCCTAGAAGTTAATAACCAATTTGCTGTGTCTCGAATACTGAACAAGCATTCTCCATTAATGATCAAGGAGAACTTTGAAAATAGTGAAAATCCTAAAACCGAAATTAAAAAAGCGAAGGAAGCAGCAGATGCGCTTTACTCTTTATGGGAAAACGATTCGGACCCAACGTTACAAATCATTCTCAAAGAAATTTATCGCAGTGGTTTATTTAAAGTGCCCGACAGCCTAGCTACTATTGCAGGCAGGCAGGAAAAAGACTTCGAATTAGTCGAAGATGATGTTGACCCCATTATTGATGCTTGGGATAAAGCATTAGCGTCGCACTTTAGTGAATTCAAAGAATATGTGTATTACATCTCCGATAAATCCCGTTTTGGAACGCATCAGGGAATCAAAGGGCTCGAATTCCCGCGCGTAATAGTGGTTCTTGATGATGAAGATGCCGGAGGTAATTTTTTTAGTTATGAAAAGTTATTCGGTGTGAAAACCCCGACAAAATCAGACATTGAGAATCAAGCAAAAGGTAAAGAAACCAGTATCGACCGCACTAGGCGTTTATTTTATGTGACTTGTAGTAGAGCAGAAGAAAGTCTGGCGATCATTGCTTACACCAGTGAGCCTATTAAAGTGAAGGAAAATGCTTTAAGACAAGAATGGTTTGCGGAGGAGGAAATTGTCACATTGTAGTATCAATATTTGCCTTCACCTCAGCTTCTTTTTAAGAAGGTTCAACTTCCGCTATTGGTCGGATATGGACATAGAAAATGTTAACGAGCAAAACTTAAAGAGGGACACCCGCTCTTGAATAATTATCGATATTAGCCCTGCTAAATTACCGATAGTAATCGAGATCAATAGGGTCAGAGTCATTGATTTTGCGCGCCAAACCTAGAAATAAGAAATTAATTGGACACCCACACTAGCAACCAATAAACAAGCTCTTATTGTGGGTGTCCATCTTAATTGTACCAACTCCCCCAAACTCCCCTCAACCAGGTAAGACTAAACATCCAACACTACC
>JBLHGN010000216.1:0-6344 GCA_047616325.1 Lentisphaeria bacterium | reverse complement strand
GTATGGTCAAATCAACGTCACCAATTGTAATAAATTGGCCAGTAATTGTGGGTTCAAGATTACTAGAGGATTCTGTCTGCGTGTATGCGCTTTCTATGAATAAATTCAAGTCGTCATTTATCTCATAGTCAATATTAAAGGCGATATCCTTGCGCGTCAGAGGAATCTGCAACAATCAATGTTGGGCACGATTAAATCCGTCCTCTGAACTCACAAAGTCTTTGGTCCACGACCCGTCGGCAGCAATGGTATTGTAGCCATCATTGCTAAAAATACCACCTTGCGGTGGAAATGAACTGAATGCTTCAAAATCACCTAGAAACTCATCAGACCTGGAAAGCTTTCTATCCCGAGAGTTAATCTCACCTAACTCTGAATAACCCACATGAAACATTACATTACCGCGGTCATCCGCAAAGTTTGCACCTCCGGTTAAGGAAATGGATTTATCGTCACCATCACCCTCCGAGGATTGCCCTACCTGAGCATTGAACCTCATTCCATTAAAATTCTTTTTAGTGATGATGTTAATCACACCAGCCATCGCTTCAGAACCATATACAGCGGAAGCGCCGCCAGTAACAACATCAATATGATCGATGAAAGCGGCTGGTATAGAGTTCAAATCCACAACATTCGGGCTTTCACTAGCACCACCCACATGACCCCGTCCATTCACCAATACCAACGTTCGAGCACTTCCTAAGTTGCGGAGATCCACAGTGGATAATCCCGAAGCAAACACGGAGAAATTACTGGTTGTTTGAGATGCTCCTGGAATACCAGCAGACGGCAAATTGAACAATGTATTTGCTAGAAGACTGTTTGCGGATATTTTCAAATCTTCACCGCCTAAAGTTGTGACGGGGGTGGAAGTTTCCAAGTTCGAGCGTTTTATATTCGAACCCGTTACATACAACCTCTCTTAAATTGTTGCCTTCTCGTCATCTTGCGCGAAGGCAACACCAGGAAGGATGCTTCCCGCCATTGCAAGGCCCAGTGCACTTTGAACAGCCAAAGAAAGAATTTTTCTTTTCATGATTTTACAATCCCCAAAATTGATCAATCAATTGAATTTTACTGTGGCCCATATTTTAGATATGGGCTTACAGTGAATTAAACGAACAGACAACACGTTCCCTCAAAAAAAACAAATCGACCAAATGAATATGTTTTGCGCCAGATCGAGCACAATGCTGCCACATAATGAATTAATTGTATCGCCCTCACTTACTGCTAAAATCGCACTCCACCTATATTTCAAACGAGCTCCCCCAATGGACACAATCACCGCCTTCGCCACCCTACTGTTCGTAATGGATCCCCTGGGAAACGTACCAGTATTTCTGTCGGCGCTAAAAGACGTACCCGCCGAGCGGCATAGACGCATTATTTTGCGAGAGCTACTGATTGCGCTGGCGGTATTGATGGTGTTTTTATTTGCGGGCAAGCAGGTATTGGTATTTTTGGGGCTTTCCCAAGAGTCCATTCAAATTGCCGGCGCCATTGTTTTATTTCTTATTGCCATAAAAATGATTTTCCCACAGAAGGGAGGGATTATGGGAGAAAGTATTGATGGCGAGCCCTTTATCGTGCCGCTGGCGATTCCCTGTGTTGCCGGGCCGTCTACCTTGGCTGTATTGATGTTAATGGCGAACAGCGAAGGCTCCCGCACCTTCGATTGGGTGCTGGCCCTGATCTGCGCGTGGCTGGTGTCGAGCGTGATACTACTTAGCGCCACAAAGCTTTCCATAATTCTTGGTATTAGGGGCTTAACAGCGATAGAAAGATTGATGGGAATGATATTGGTAATAATGTCGGTACAAATGATGTTAGACGGGCTAAAAACGTTGATAGAAAATTAATCAACGGCCATTTACAAACATAAAAGTAGTGTGATCATCGCAGGGATGAGACGACGAAAAACATGGGGCAATAGCAAGAATGGGTTAATTGATTATAACTTACTACTCAATTAACCTCCTTTTCAAAAACACACAAAATACCCTGAGCACTACATGCTAGCACTCAGAGTTTTTGATTTTACTTATTTAACCTTACCAGCCACACGTCCTGCCCTGGTTTTGTTCGTCTAACCAGATTTTTAGCGGCGCGAAATAATCCACTATGGCAGAAGCGTCCAGCGAACGCTGTCCTGTCATGGCTTCCATGGCGTCGGGCCAAGGTTTACTTGCGCCCATTTCCAACATAAGCTTAAGTTTTTCACCGGCGGCTTTATTGGCGTATATGGAACACCGCTGCAGGGGGCCTTTATAACCCGCAGTTTCACACAGTGATTTATGAAATTGAAACTGCTGTACAAAGGCGAGAAAATAGCGGGAATAAGGCGTATTACCGGGAATATGGTATTTAGCACCGGGGTCGAAATCGGCTTCGCTTCTTGCCACTGGCGCTTCTATTCCTTGATATTTTTCGCGTAAATCCCACCAGCCTTTATTGTAGTCTTGCGGGCCAAGCTCACCGTTAAACACTTGCCAGCGCCATTTATCCACCAACAAACCAAAGGGCAAAAAGGCAATTTTTTCTAAGGCTTGATTCATAAGTATTGCCAAGTCTTCATCTTCTGGTGGCTCTTTATCTAACAGCCCAATTTCAACCAAATAACTTGGCGTAACAGATAGGGCAATAGTATCGCCCACCGCTTCGTGAAAACCGTCGTTGGCGCTATTGCGGAAAAATATCGACTGTTCTTTATAGGCGCGCTGGTAAAAATTGTGGCCCAACTCGTGATGAATGGTTTGAAAGTCTTCGGCATTTTTTACAATGCACATTTTAATACGCAAGTCGTCGAGGTTATCAATATCCCAGGCGCTGGCATGACAAACCACATCGCGATCTTGCGGTTTAACAAACAGCGATCGCTGCCAAAATGTTTCGGGCAGGGGATCAAAGCCAAGAGACGTAAAAAAAGCTTCGCCGGTTTTCACCATGTCTATTTCAGACATGCCGGACTTTTCTATTAATTTCGTTAAATCGTAACTAGAGGATGACATTTCTGGCTTAACCAAATCATATATATTCCCCCATTGCTGTGCCCACATATTCCCTAAAAGGTGGGCGGGAATTTTGCCATTTTTAGCAAGCACTTCATCGCCATAAAATTCATTGAGTTTAGCGCGCACATGGCAGTGAAGCGATTCATACAGCGGCTTAACTGTTGTCCACTGCTTGTCCATATCTGCAGCAAAATCGTCGGGGCTCATATCGTATTGCGAACGCCACAATACACTTAAGTTATCAAAGCCGAGGTCTTGCGCACCGGCGTTGGCTATTTCAACTTGTTTTTGATAGAGCTCGCGCATAGGTGGCGATATAGTTCGCCAGCCCGCCCAGACTTCTTTTAAAAATTCGGGGTCGTGGCTTGAGCTTAAAATTGCTTCCATGTCGCCAAGGGTGTAGCAACGCTCTTTGTTGCAATATTCACCCCGACCATATATAGCCTGCATTTTTGAGCCTATCTCCGCAAGTTTACCTGCCTGCTCGGGGTCGTCTGGGGCAGGAAAGACCAAGCCCAATTTTAACGAGTCCAACTTTCTTCGCGTTACTGGGTCTACCTCTACCGAATCAAAGGTCTCCGCTTTTTTTGCGTATTTTACCGACAATAAAGTGGCTTCTGTATTGGCTCTTGTTTCCAGATACTGACTATCTTCATTGATAAAGTTTGCCGCTATCCACGCAGCGTGACCCATATACTCAGAAACATCCGTTAGATTTTTTTCAGCGTCGGCAAGAAATACTTCCGCGTCTTTTGCATTTAATGTGTGGGCTTGAGCCTGGCCGGTTGCTTTATTTTCCTGACAGGCGCCAAGAATTAACAGGGAAGATACAATAGTTAAGACCTGCGTTGTTAAGCGGTAGTTCACGTTTACGCCTCTAATCTTTTATATGAATTTTTGGTAATACAGCGTGTTAAGCAATGACTGTTTGTTAGTGCATTCCTTTCATAGCCTTTTTCAATAAAGGAGAGATAATTAGCATTAAAATGCCCACCCCAATACCGAACCACATTAAAAACTCATACAACTTTGTATAGGTAGACAGCATGGCGAGAGTATCGGCTGTTACAACGCTAGAAGTGTCGATAGATGCGAGCTTACCAATGCGCGTAGCAACGGTTTCAGCCAGCGCAGTGGCAAGAAACCACGTGCCCATACTCACCCCCACCACTCGTCCGATGGACAACTTAGTAACGGCAGAAAGCCCCACGGGAGATAGACAAAGTTCGCCGGTGGTATGCAGTAAATAGGCTAACACTAGCCATACCATGGCCACCTTACCCGATTCGTCTGCGTACTCCGCCCCCATAACCAAAGCACCAAAGCCGAGACCCGCCTGTAATATACCCAAGGCAAATTTTACAGGCGTATTTGGCTCCATTTCGCGTTTTGCAAGCCACACCCACATCATGGCAAAAGGAATGGCCAACAACATAATAAAACCGGCGTTGAGTGAGCCAAAGGCGGGGCCAGGAATTTCAATGCCGGCGAAGTTACGATCTAGCACCCTATCGGCATACAGCGTCATGCTGCCAGCGGACTGCTCAAACAAAGACCAAAAGACAATGGTGGATACAATTAATACCATCAACACCACGGTGCGGCTGTATTCCTCCGAAGAGTGAACCTTGTAACCGTAGCCAATAAACCCCACCAGGCCCAGTAGCATTATACCTAACCATGTATCTACGCCACTAAATGCCCAGATCAAACCTGGAATCATCGTAGCTGCCGCCAGAGCAATGGCAAAGTAGTCCGTTCTACCTTCGTTGTGATGCATCATGGAAAATAAAATAATACCGACGATGGCCACAATTAACAGGCTGTTTTGCGCTATGTGTACAATCGGTTCGTGCTGAACCAATAACCACATAACACCCAGAGAGAGAATGCCGCCCAAGTATACCGCCCATTCTTTATTGATAGGGCCAAAGGCCTTTTGTTTTAACACGGCAGGGTCACTCGGCTCGGCGTACCCATGCAAGTATTTTTGCCCTTTTAAAAAGGTAAACAAGCCCAACAACATGCCAATACCTGCCGCACCAAAACCATAACCCCAGCCGTAGGTCATGCCCAACCAGCTGCAAATAATGGTGGCGGCGAACGAGCCCATATTTATGCCCATATAAAAAATGGTAAAGCCAGAATCGCGGCGGGGGTCGTCTTTGCTGTACAACTTACCCACTATGGTAGATATATTCGGCTTTAAGAAACCTACGCCAACCGTAATTAATGCCAAGGCGAAGAAAAATACTTTGAGAGCTCCCACATCCTGAACGATCACATCACTAGCCACAGTTAGGCCCGCCGCCATAACGCTACCGTCGTTTAAGGTGATCGCTTCGGAAAGCACGGTACCCGCGACGTATCTCACCGCTTGAGCGCCCTCATAGGCCATTAAGGCGTGCCCCAAGGTGAGCAATATCGCCCCAAACACCACGGCTTTTCGCATACCTAAGTAACGGTCGGCGATTAAACCGCCTATTAAGGGCAATGCGTAAACCAGCCCCGCATATGCACCCAGCACATCGTAACCGGCCGAATCTGAGAACAGGTGATATTTGGTCAAATAGACAAGCAGTAGATACTTCATGCCATAAAACGAAAAGCGCTCCCAAAGTTCAGTAGCAAAACACACATACAAGCCTTTGGGGTGACCAAATAACTCTCCACTACCGCCAGATGCGGTAAGGCCTGCAGACGCATCGGAAATGGATGATTCAAGTTCGTTTGTGGACATTTGCACTCCAATTGTTGCTTTATGGTTTTGTTTTGTACTTTTGCTTTATACGAAAAAAAGAGATCTAGTGTACGACGACTCGCTCAGAATAGCCCTCAATTGACCGTGGCGCTATTTATTGCATTTTTGTTTGCTCTTGGCCATTTTTTACGGTGTAACTTCACTCGTATAAAATATCAACAGATAGGAGTTAGTTCGACGCCAACCTAGATTGTCGTGCTACTTATTAGGTGAAGTGTTCGACCCGTGCGACTGCTTTCTATGGCCAATTCAATCAACTTAATTGACCACAATGCTTACTCGACCGTAACAGGGGTTTCGCCACCGTGCGAAATGGCGCTGGCAAGTGCCTGAAAATAATATTCATAACCGCCACGTTCGGCCGCCAACAACTCTGCGCTGTCGCCATCGTAAAAGCGGCCATAGCTTTCTGGCGCTTCTTGCTCCCAGCCCTCAGCGCATGGCAGAGCCCCTGCTCGTAAGCTATCTTCTTGGGAGTCTATTCCATACTTTACGTAGTTGCCAGCATCTCCCTGCACATGAAAGCACAAGTTTGGCGCGGCACAGAACAGGCTCATATGCAAAAC
>JBLHGN010000215.1:0-6362 GCA_047616325.1 Lentisphaeria bacterium | reverse complement strand
TGCGATTCTTTTGTTGTTGAAACCCACGTTGAGTACCCAGCCGATACGGGCATGTTATGGGATGCCATGAGAAAATCTATTCTTCTTATTTCGACGCTTTGTCAACACTATGACGTAGATGGCTGGAGGCAAGTATCTTACAACATCCTGCGCATGAAAAGTCATTAGAGAAAAGCACAAAGAAGTAATCGCTCACGCCAATCTCATGCACAAGAGGAAAAGATAAAAGCCCATAAGGCATACCTTCGCGTCGCCAATCAATGTTTTGAAAGAACACAAAGTAGCCTTCAGCAACTGAGAGAAGAAGTGAACCAACAACTATCTCCTGAAGCATGGTCTTGCTTGCGGGGTGATCTTGAAAACGTCAGGGTTTTTCAGGATTATTCCGAACTTCTGATGGGTCAAATAGAACGTCGTGTTTTAGAGGATAAAACTATTCCCACCAAGGAAAAAATTTACTCTATTTTCCAGCCGTACACCGAATGGATTAGCAAGGGTAAAGCGGGGGTTTTGGTTGAGCTTGGTGTTAAAGTCTGCATTATGGAAGATCAATATCAGTTTATTTTACATCATGACGTCATGGAAAAAACTCAAGATGTTGATGTGGCCGTGTCGATGGTGACACAAACGCAAGCGCATTTTCCTTCGCTCAACTCTTGCAGTTTTGATAAAGGTTTTCATAGCCCCTCCAACCAGGTGGAATTAAGCACACACGTGGATCAGCTTGTACTTCCTAAAAAAGGGAAAATGTCTGCGGAAGAAAAATTAAAAGTACACGCACCAGAATACAAAAAAGTACGGCGTCGGCATTCGGCGGTGGAATCGGCTGTAAATGCACTGGAGCAACACGGCCTTGACCGTTGCCCTGATCATGGGATTGACGGATTTAAGCGTTATGCTGCATTAGGTGTTTTAGCCCGCAACTTACAGCGCATTGGCTTCATGCTCACGGAAAAAGAGCGCGCTGAAATATTACGAAAGCAGCGACGCGAACCGTACCGCCAAGCCGCTTAGCGTCACTTAAATTGGTTCTTGCATTACGATCGCAGCTGAAGAAGAAGGGCTTCAGGAGGGAGCCTTGAGCCAAACATATCATTGATCACATAACGATCACACAATGATCAATAAATTGTTGTCAAAATTAGAGTCCCTGAAGCAAAAAGCACAGATGGATCCACCTGACCCAGTGGGTTGTGGTCACATTTTAACCGCCACGCCATTACTGAAGAAAACCAGGGGTTTTCGTGCTGGCATTAGATAGAAATATGGGCCCACTGATATCTTTCTGGTGAGAATAGTGAGACCTATTGCTCAGTCTTTTGCTAAGATAGCTCCGTAAAATTTTAATGTCTGCTACGCAGTGGCTGAGTCTGCATCGCCGTTAAATATCCAATGAGCTGCGCATTGAACATTCAATTAACCGTTATATTCTATTTGGCTTAAGTATGAAAAGTTTGAAACCCATTTTGATTTCCCTTGCGGGAGTTGCCATTATAATTATGCTTTTGGCTGGTGTGAAATTTGGTCAAATTAAAACAATGATCGCTTCCGGTGAATCCTTTACGCAGCCGCCAGAATATATAAGTGTCTACGCAGCTGAAAAACAGCTCTGGCCGAATGTCTATAAAGCCGTCGGTACGGTATTGGCCGACAAAGGTATCGTGATTTCAGCCGAAGTGGCCGGCAAGGTAATACGCATATACTTTAGTAACGGCGAACAAGTTAAAGCTGGTCAAATTTTGCTGGAGCAGGACTCAAGCAACGAACAGGCACAGTTGCGCGCCGCCTCAGCGCGATTGACCTTGGCGCAAAGTAGCTATGATCGCTTAGTGCAGTTGCGACTCAGTAATATCGCGGCACAAAGCGACGTGGACGCCGGTAAGCAGCAATTGGACTCGGCCCAGGGCGAAGTTGATAATCTTAAGGCAACGCTGGAGAAAAAACAGATACGCGCCCCCTTTGATGGTCGCATAGGTATTCGCCTTTTGGACGTGGGCACCGATTTACAGACGGGTACTTCTATCGTTTCATTGCAGGCCACAAATAAGGTGAAGGTGAATTTCCAGGTGCCGCAAAATTGGTTGGTAAAAATGGAGAAAGGTCTGCCTGTCAGCGTATCCATTGCAGAGGGCACAGTTGTATTGAATGGAGAAATTGGTGCAATAGGCGTCGAGATAAATACCATCACTCGAAATGCCACGGTCCAATCGCTGCTGGACAACAGTGGAGCGGTGCTAATTCCTGGTATGGCTGTGTCTGCTTCGGTTACCTTAAGTGAGCCGCTAGCGGTTTTGGTTGTGCCCAATACCTCGGTAATATATGCGCCTTTTGGCGACACAGTGTTTGTGGTTGAGGAAGACGCGAAAACAGGAAAACTGGCAGCGCGTCAGCAATTTGTGCGCTTGGGTAAGGCGAGCGGTGATTATGTAGAAATCATTGAAGGCTTAAAAGAGGGCGAGAGCGTTGTCAGCGCAGGTGCATTCAAACTGTATAACGGCCAATTAGTGGCTCTTAGCGATGGGGCTACGCCAGAGCTTAAGCGTGAGCCTACGCCAAGTGACGCCTAGAACGAAGCAGACTATAGCGGTTCACAATAGTATGAATACCTTCCCAAGGACAAAGGCGCAAATGAGCACTCTATGAATTTCACCGACATTTTTATTAAAAAACCTGTTCTATCCGTTGTTGTTAGCCTACTAATATTACTCGCAGGCTTTCAGTCTATGAGTGACATGACTGTACGCCAATACCCGCGTTCTGATATTGCTGTAATTAAAATTACCACCTTTTATGTCGGCGCCAATGCAGAATTAGTACGAGGGTTTATCACAACACCTATCGAGCGAGCCATCGCCTCAGCCGGTGGCATCGACTACATTGAATCGCAAAGCGGCATGGGCGTATCTACGGTAACGGCGCATTTGCACCTCAATTACGATCCCCTCAAAGCCATGACGGAAATCAGTGCCAAGGTAAATCAAGTGCGAGGTGATTTGCCGCCGGAAGCGGAAGTTCCCTCCATTTCCATTGAGGCCGCTGACAGCCAATTTGCCTCGGCGTATTTAAGTTTTTCCTCCGATATTCTTAAGCAAAACCAAATTACCGAATTTTTAAGTCGCTCGGTACAGCCGAGGTTAATTGCTATTGCCGGTGTGCAAAAAGCAGAAATTTTTGGCGGGCGTACTTTTGCGATGAGGGTGTGGCTTAAACCAGAGAAAATGGCAGCACTCGGTATAGCCGCAACTGACGTGCGCCGAGCCTTGGCCACCAATAATGTGCAGGCGGCTATCGGTCAAACGCGCGGAACCTACACACAGGTAAATTTGCGTGCTAATACCGACATGACCAGTGTCGAAGAATTTAAACGCATGGTGCTATTGCAAAATGCCGACGGTGTTGTGCGTTTGGCAGACGTTGCCGATGTGGAATTGGGTGCAGACGACTACAACGTCAATGTAAATTATTCGGGTACAACGGCCGTATTTATGGGAGTGTTTGTTGCCCCCAATGCTAATTCGCTGGATGTGATGAAAGCCGTCAGGAAAGAAATGGAAATAATCCAAAGGGAATTGCCCAGCGGCCTTAGTGGTGAGGTTTCCTACGATGCAACAAAATATATTGAAGCGGCAATTGACGATGTACTAAAGACTTTAACGGAAACACTGCTGATTATTATTGTGGTTATCTTCTTGTTTTTGGGCTTCAGTCGATCGGTACTCATTCCGCTTTTTGCGATTCCTTTATCGCTCATAGGTGCGGTGTTCATCATGAAGCTGTTTGGCTTTTCGTTAAACTTACTTACGCTATTGTCCATTGTGTTAAGCGTGGGGTTGGTGGTCGATGATGCAATTGTGATGGTGGAAAATATTGAACGACATATCCAGAATGGTTTAAAACCCTTTAAAGCTGCGATTGTTTCTGCGCGAGAATTGGGTGGCCCCATTATCGCCATGACCATCACCCTTATATCTGTTTATGTGCCGATTGGCCTGCAAGGTGGCCTAACCGGTACGCTATTTAGGGAATTTGCCATAACGCTGGCGGGAGCGGTCACCATATCAGCAGTAGTAGCCATTACATTGTCGCCAATGATGGCCTCCAAAATGTTAAAGCCACACACCAAGCTCAAGGCACCATTAGAGGGAATATTTAATCGATTTCAGCATTTTTACAGTCGTCAACTATTTAAGAGCTTAAATAACCGCGTGGGTATTTACATATTCTGGGTGTTCATTGCTTCATTTTGTATACCCTTGTACAGCATGTCGCCAAAAGAATTGGCACCGCTGGAAGACCAAGGCGTAATCTTTGGTATAGTCGATGCGCAAGCGAATGCCACTGTGGACCAAACTACGTTCTATGGAAAGGCGGTGAACAAGGCTTTTTTGGCAGTGCCGGAAACAGATTTTACTTTCCAGGTGACTTGGGCCACGGGGGGATTTGGCGGCATGGTGACAAAGCCCTGGGGTGAACGGAACCGCAGTGTTTTCGAAATAATGCCCGAAGTGCAGCAGAGCCTTGCACAGATTTCAGGCATTCGAATTTTACCCATTACCCCACCTTCACTTCCCGGAGGAGGAAACTTTCCGGTTGAATTTGTGATTTCATCTACCGCAGAGGTGACCGAAATTTATGACTATGCTCTGAAATTGGAAAAAATTATGCGCGAAAGCGGTATCTTTCCTTTTCAGATAATAGATATGAAGGTCGATCAACCCGAATACCTGCTCAATATCGACCGAGAAAAAGTGTCCGATTTAGGTTTGAACATGGGCGAAGTAGTGCAGGATTTAGGCACTTTATTGGGTGGTGGTTATGTCAACCGTTTTAGTATGTCGGGTCAGAGCTATAAAGTTATCCCTCAGGTTAAGCGCAGTGCGCGACTCAACCCCGATGATTTAACTAAACTCTATATCAAAGGCCCGCAACAGCAGATGATTCGTGTCGATCAAATTGCAACCCTTTCTCACAGCACGGTGCCGCGCAGTATTAACCGAATGCAGCAATTAAATGCGGTTAAAATTAGTGGCGTCACCATAAAGCCATTAAATGAAGCGCTTCAGTTTCTCGATCAGGAAGCCAAAAAATTATTACCCAGCAGTTATTTGATAGATTACACCGGTGAGTCGAGACAGTTGAAGCGCGAAGGCAATACCTTCTTGCCGGCTTTTGGTCTTGCCATCACTATGATATTTCTTGTTCTCTCGGCCCAGTACAACAGTTTTCGCGATCCCATTGTTATTTTATTGGGCTCTGTTCCCCTGGCCTTGTTTGGTGCCTTAGTCTTCACCTTTTTAAAAATACCTGCGCCAATGCCTTTCTTTACCGACGGCTTTACCAGCACGCTTAATATTTATTCACAGGTGGGCCTGGTAACCTTGATTGGTTTGATTGCTCGCAACGGTATTTTGGTGGTGGAATTCGCTAACAAATTACAAGAGCAGGGAATACAAAAAATAGACGCTATTCGCGAGGCTTCCGTACTTCGTTTGAGGCCAGTAATGATGACCAGTATTGCCACCGTAGCTGGGCATACACCGTTAATATTTGCCACCGGTGCTGGTGCATCAGCGCGGAATTCCATCGGTATTGTGCTGGTACTAGGCATGACAATCGGCACAATGTTTACTTTGTTTGTATTGCCATCGGTGTATATGTTGATAGCGAAAGATCACAGCAAAGACAGGCTTAAAATAGCGGATGAGTTAGACGCAGATGAGGAAGCCTGGAGCGACATAAAGGCCACTGATGTGGGTTCCGGTCCGGCCAGCTAGCCCTGCCCTTTACCCACAAATAATACTGAACATACATATTCTTACCGGCTATCATCGCGGGATGGAAAAACAAATTCAAATAAAAAGCACACTCCCCCGCCTCATATCTAATCGAACTTATCCAAGTTCGATTAGATAATTTGGCTACGATGGACAGAACTCGTTTTTCCGAAGAAATCTGCGAACACTTTAACATTATCGATCCTGCTGGCAATAAGCAAACGGCTGGCGGCTTAAAAGCGCTGCGCAAACCAGAAAAGCAAGGTTGGTTTTTTCGAATATGAAAATTAAAGTATTTTGAAGCGTACGCTCAAAAAAAAACATGCAATGCCCTGAAAAATTACGAGCGGCAATAATGATCGTCGCAAAATTGGGAGGATATCTTGGTCGTAAAAACGACCCAGACCCTGGGCACTAAATAATGTGGCGTGGTTACAATTATTTGCAGGCTATGAGAAGGCTCGCTACTCTTTTATGAATAGCGTTTTCTTCTATTGCTTGAGTGCAACCTGTCTCCCTCGCCAAAAACAGTCTAAATACCGGCTTTTCTATTGATTCGGCTATCGGAAATATTAAACGAAATTCTTT
>JBLHGN010000214.1:0-6382 GCA_047616325.1 Lentisphaeria bacterium | reverse complement strand
CATACCTCCTACCATCAAGCGGTGACCGCCACGGGCAGATTATCTTCCGCCGATCCAAATTTACAAAACATACCCATTAAAACGCCCGCCGGTCGCCGCGTGCGAAAGGCTTTTATTGCGCCGCCGGGCTACTGCATTGTCGCCGCCGACTATTCGCAAATTGAGCTGCGCATTATGGCCCACCTGTCTGATGATAAGGGGCTAAACGAAGCCTTTAGAATGGGGGTGGATATTCATAAGGCTACCGCCGCCGAGGTATTTGATGAGACATTGGCGAGTGTAACCAACGAGCAGCGTCGTAGTGCCAAGGCGATTAATTTTGGCTTAATTTACGGCATGTCGTCCTTTGGTTTGGCGAAACAGCTACACATCGGTCGCAAAGACGCGCAGCGTTATATTGATACCTACTTCGATCGCTATCCGGGCGTGGCTCGCTACATGGACGAGACGCGTATCGAAGCGGCGGAGCAGGGTTTTGTGGAAACCATTTTGGGGCGGCGCTTGTACTTACCGAACATTCGGTCATCCAATGGCATGCTGCGTCAAGCGGCGGAGCGCACTGCGATTAACGCGCCCATGCAGGGCAGTGCTGCGGATATTATTAAACGCGCCATGATCGATGTAGACAGCTGGCTGGAAACCGAGGCCGTGGATGCAAAAATAATTATGCAGGTACACGATGAATTAGTGTTGGAAGTGGCAGCGGATAATGTGGAAAGTGTGTCTGAGAATCTTCGCAAGCTTATGAGTGATGCAGTTGAGTTAAGTGTTCCGCTTATAGTAGATGTTGGTGCCGGCGCTAACTGGGACGAAGCACATTGAAGGTTGTATAGCAGCTTTGTGTGACGTTGTTAACGTTAATAGCGCCACTTCTCGGGAATTTTAGTAAAAACACAAATTAAAATTGAACTGTTGGGCTTGTAACTCGTCACAACTAGTAACTGAGTTAAACGAGGTTACATCGCGATTAAGGCGTTTCATCCGGTAAGAATACTTTCCCCAAAGTAGTATGTAGTAGCTTGTAGTACTTGTTAACTAGTTTTGTTTTTAAAGTTGTTTTTCATAGTAGTTCCCCAAAGTAGATCCCTTGCCCTGACAGAACATCTGATCAGGGCTTTTTTTGGGCATTTTTTTGCGAACGCTGAATGTGCCAAAGTTGTGCGTATTTTCCATCTAATTGCAATAATTCGGAGTGAGTACCCTGCTCTACAATTTTGCCCTGGTCCAATACCAATATTTTATCGGCATCAACTATGGTGGAGAGCCGGTGTGCAATAACCAAGCTGGTTTGCTCGCCACTGATCTCAGCAATGGCCTGCAGAATGCTTTTCTCGGATTTGCTATCGAGTGAAGAGGTGGCCTCGTCAAATACCATGATGGGCGGGCGTTTTAATATGGCGCGAGCAATGGCAACGCGCTGCTTTTCACCCCCGGAGAGTTTTAAGCCTCTTTCTCCCACGATGGTGTTCACGCCCTCGGGCAATTGTTGAATAAACTCGTCGAGATGGGCCAAGCGCAGCGCCTCGTAAACTTCTTCATCACTAGCGTTGGTTCTGCCGTAGCGAATATTTTCAAAGATCGACATGTTAAATAACACCGTATCCTGCGGCACTACACCGATAGCTCGCCGTAGGGAGTCTTGTGACACTTCCGCAATATCTTGTCCATCTACGGTTATCGTGCCAGCGCTGGTGTCGTAAAAACGAAACAACAACTTAACTAGCGTGGATTTTCCCGCGCCACTGCCCCCCACAACCGCAACTTTTTGTTTCTCCTGTACGCTAAAAGAAAGCTCGTTGAAAATGCGTCTGTCAGGATGATAGCCAAAAGAGACCTTGTTAAATTCGATAAGGCCCTTGTGTACGGCCAATTCCGTTGTGTTGTTATCGATTACTTTGGGTGCGGTGTTTAGTAGGCCAAACATGCGTTCGATATTAGCCATAGAGCTTTTCATCTCACGGTAAACAAAGCCCAAAAAATTTAGAGGCATAAATACTTGCATCATAAACGCGTTAATCAACACAAAATCGCCAAGCGTCATTACACCACTGATTACGCCATTTGCCGCTAGAATCATAGCGGCGCTCATGGATGCGCCAATAATAAACGCTTGGCCGCCGTTTAAAAAAAAGAGAGACAAACGATTTTTTTGGCGCGCCTTTTCCCAGGTCGCCAACTCATTGTCGTAGTGGGTGGCTTCGTAGCTTTCGTTGGTAAAGTATTTTACGGTTTCGTAATTCAGCAAACTGTCGATAGCGCGAGTGCTGGTTTCCGATTCGGCTTTATTAACCTCACGTACAAATTTAGTACGAAACTCCGTAGCGAAGATGGAAAATCCCACGTACAAAATAACTGCCACTAGTACAATAAGGGCAAACAGTACGTCGTAGCGCGACCATAAAATGGCCACAATAAAACCAATTTCCAGGAGGGTAGGCACAATGTTGAAAATCATAAAGCGCAATAAAAAACTAACACCGGTGGTGCCGCGCTCTATGTCGCGCGAGAGACCGCCAGTGCGCCGGTTTAGATGAAAGTCCAAATCCAGTGAGTGCAAGTGTTGAAACACCCGAAGGCCAATTCGGCGCATGGCGCGTTCGGTAACTCGACCAAAAATGGTATCGCGCAGTTCGCCAAATAGTACGCTGGAAAACCGCACCGATCCGTAGGCGATAAGCAGAGCCAGTGGCAGTACCACCAAAGTGTTAGCGCTGGTAGCGTGGTTCAGGTGATCGACGATGTACTTTAATATAAACGGCAGACCAACGCTCGCAACCTTGGCGCCAACAAGGCACAACAGGGCAACAGCAATACGCCCCTTGAACTCCATAAGGTAGGGGATAAGCGAGGCCAAGGTGCGCCAGTTAACGTCGTTGTTGGAAAGGTCGGTTTGTTGTGCGCGCATAATAGTCCGGTATTGATGAAGCGTAGGGTGCGATGAGCAGGTGAGTGTTGGGGCAGGCAAGTATGACAGTGATTGCCCTCAATCGCGAAAAGGAAATGCGCCATCCATTGTCTCAATGTCAGTCAGCTGCTAATTGCCCCTCATTCGATAGTCGTTCTGCGTGTGTATAAGTGCGCACCCGGCTGACCTCAAGATCGGAAGTAATCGTGGGGTGTGCAAGCAAGTGCTCGATGGCGGGGCTAGTTATTAGCGAAGGCGAAAGCCACTCCTTTATCAGTTCAGCTTCAAGTTGAATAAACAAAGGGATGGATTTGTCGTGATATTGGCTAAAGCATGGGTGTGGTGGTCGGGTAATCACGGCCATAGAGCGCAGCGCGTCGCCGCCTTGCGGCTTTGGCCAGTCTTTATACCCCACACCCAGGGCGAAACCGCTTGATGACCGCATGAGGTATTGATCTTTGCCCTGGCGTTCGCCGAGTTCAGTGGCGAATATTAGGCCGCGTCTGTGCTGTGCCGCGTCGCGCCACAATGGTTTGTTAAGGTCGCGCGCGTTGAAGCTGGTAACTCGCTTGTTGGGGGTGAACTGGTGGTTTTCAATCTGCAATTGGTACCACCAGAGGGCTTCGTTTGCTGTGCTTGATCGATATGGCTGCTTACTAGTCCCTGTGTCGTGCGCATCGGGTAAGCGCGATGAGTAGGGTAAGGCAGTGGTATGCCGAGTTGGTTTAACAGGTCGATTACCGCAGGGCTTTCATGCAGATTCCCAAAATAACTGCACATACTAGATCTAGCTTAATGGAAGAAGCGGCTCGATTTTGCAGGACAAATAACCAATTATTCAGAGCTCGTGATTATCCTAAATAAATTAGTTGGATCGTAGCGAGAGCGTCTAAAATGTTGAAAATAGAACGAATTTTTGTTTTTTGATAGAATCCCATAGTCACCCTACGGGTAACGGTGTCCGGGGTTTATATGCCGAAGTGAATTTAGGCCATCATTTGTCGCGTGTATATCGCGCGCTGTAGTAAAACAACTCATATTTTCGCCCGAGTACATTCTCCACGCAGAATACAGTTCTCAGAAAAAGCGTTATTTAAAATAGAAAACACTCGATCGATTGGCGTGTAAGTGTAAAATTTTTCTGTGCATTTATTAACTAATTGTTAAGTATGGATTCCCATGACATTCCGCCGAGCCGAGCCAGTCACCCATTTACTTTTAAACGGAACCGTTCTTCAAGAATGGTTTCGCCCTATGGAAAAATGTTTACATAAAGTCCGATAGTCGGATAAAGTTTTTCAGTCCTTACCCATGCTCAGCTTTATCATGACAGGTTGTTTGCGGCAGTTACTCTCTATTCAAACACTTCGAGAGCAAGTACAAATGTTATTTAACTTTGATGAAACGGCTAGACGCACACCTGTTCCATGCGCCACCTGGTCTGATGCCCTTAAAAGTGATGTTAGATGCTCTATCGTTCGTCAAGCCACGGAACACTTGGTCGATCACGCCCGAAGCACGTTTCCGGATAATCTGGTAGAGGTTGACGTAATTGATGGTCGAGATGTTTTTGCCATAGATGCCACTTACCAAATAGAATCCAGTCACTTTTATCGAGTGCTTCCTGCAAAGGGAGGAGACGACAATCAGAAAGGCTCAATGTTAAGGCCCTATTACGATATTCGTGCAGGTATTCCTGTTAATGTCAAAACCGAAACACGGTCTATGGGGGAAATGTGGGTACTGAAGAACGATTATTCTCAGGCAAAGGATTGGAATCGCGTTAAACGTGCTATATACGTCGTCGATAGAGCTTTTATTGACGGTGTTTATTGGGATGAAAGGAAGGCAAAGCTAAAAGAAACCGTCATCACTGGAATGAGATCTGCGCTTAGTTCTTCCGTGGTAGAAGAACGTCAGTTATCCACACATATTATCAATGGAAAAGTTTGGTCTGATCAAATGATACAATTAAAAAGCTCAAATCAGCCGTGGCGGCGGATTAAATGGCTATCGCCATGCGGTATAGAGTATGAATGCTTAACCAACGATTTAGACTTAAAGCCAGGAGTTGTGGCTTTCCTTTACTTTCGTCGCTGGGACGAAGAAAAATATTTTGATAATTTTAAAATGATATGGCAAACAAAAATGCTTGGGGTAAGAGCCCTCTAGCCATTGAGCAGTAGGGCTTGATGCGAATGATGACTTTTATGCTAACACGCTTATTCCTACATGACCGCTATAACGAATTAGATTTAATCGGCGGAGATACGACGAAAAAACGTAAACAGCATAAAAAGATGGAGCAATACTTTGAAGTTATGTCCCTTCAGAGAAATGATAACGAAATTACAGTCGAGGATGATGAAGACGATTATGAGTTGTTACCACAATATGACGCGTATCGAGCCTATTATGCATAAATGTCAAAAATAACGCGTCAAGTATGGAGGTTCTTTAAAGGTTGTTTTAGCAAAAGAAGCTCGCCTCATCTGTATGAGGTGAAGCTCAGGCCTATACTTATCGACTACTTATAGTTTGCTGCCGGACACCGTTACCCTATGGGTGAGTCTCAAAAAAATGAGAAACGATTTATTTCAGTGCGTTAGGCGGTCGCAGTAGATTCAACTGATTAATTTAGGATTATGCTAACTTCCACATTATAACCCTCTAATCTCCATTATTCTGCCAAGTGCAGGTGTCCAAGGTTGCTGCAGACGATACTACCACGACCCTGGGGACTTAAAAACGCAATAGACCCGTGTGCTTGCCAGGTCGCTCTACTCAGAAGATAAATTTCTAAGAGTATTCCTTTAGTGCAGTACCATTTTTTCGCCCGCTAGGTAAGTCGATAATAATTTAACAAACTCCGTAGCTACATATTCTTTCCCTTAGCTGTTTAAATGTCCGCCGTCATCAGTATAAGCCGGATTCATCGCATAATAACGTTCTCCCTTGTATTCCGCTTCTCCCCGCGCTCCATTGGCGCTCGAAGATTCAAATATGGAAATGTCAAAAACATTGCGTTCACCGTAAATCGAAATTAACTACTGGTTGTAATGCATTCTGGCTATATTGTCGGCGTAACCGCGGGCATGCTTGCCTAATAGGTTTTTATGTGAGGACTTAATGTCTTTGGCGTCCGACGTTAGAGGTATGGTGAAGTGTATAATTTGTTTTTAGGATATTGCGTTTGTAAGGTTTTAGCTCGTGCTTGGTAATGAGAAAATAGTGAAGCTACAGGCGTATTCCAGACAACATCCACATAGCAAAACTTCATCGCAACAATACTATTGTTTTGAGTAAAGCGACTCTGCTGAGAAAAAAGTTATTTAATTTGCTTTGAGGGGCGAATTTTTTCCGATTTGCTTTTGATAAATACCTGCTGCGCACGTGTTCGCCAAATCGACGGGATGAATGGCAAGGCTTAGCTGGGGATATTTCTCTTTCACCAACCCCAAACCGTCGAGTAAATTA
>JBLHGN010000213.1:0-6412 GCA_047616325.1 Lentisphaeria bacterium | reverse complement strand
AAATTGACATAAACCTCTAAAGCTCACGGTGTTCAAACCTCAGATAGTTAAGGGCAATGGCGATCCCTTTTTGGATTTTACGGGTATGATCACCTCCTCATCGTGAGGCAAAAAATGGGCAGGATTAGGACGTGTTCTTTGAGTGTTGATACTATCTTTCGGCAAGCTCAGTGGCATAAGCGCTATCACCTATAGAAAGTGTTAATTTATCTTCTAAGCCAAGTTGCTTCAGAAGACTTGCGATTTGCTTTATTCCCAACTCATGCCCTTTTTCTTCGCTGGGGACTCTTTCTGTTGATACAGGAACAACCCAACGTTTACGCTCTTCTGAGCTTCCGGGGGTGGGCACGTAAACCACGGTAGAATATTCATGACCTGTACAGATGGGTTTATTGCCTGGCGCGGGATTGGCGTAGTGGACAATGGAGCGATCATCCAGTGTTTTTGCATGAAGCCTATCTTGAGGCGTACAATCTACTACAAAGGGGTGATAGGAGGCCATATCCTTCGGTTGGCTTGTGCGCCATACGAGCTTTTGAATATCATCCCATTACGCTTACCCCTAAACCATCGGTTAGCGCATCGCTGATGCTAGGATATTGACGTGTGAAAAATGTAGATTTACTCAGATGAACAACGCTGTTGAGTGAAGTAGTCGATGCTGAATTCGCGTCCATTAGTTCAAATGATAGCATCTTTACGTTTCGGGAACAGGTGATACAGCGTATTGCGAAAATCTACCAGTTTTTCTCGGATATTTTTCATGATGTGCCTCTGAAATTGATGTGTTTTCAGAAATACAAATTTTTGTTAGCTAGCGATATTTTGTCAATAGTTTATTTCATTTGTTTTGTTTTGTTTTGTTTTGTTTTGTTTTGTTTTGTTGTTTTTCCATTTTAGGTCGCCCAATCAGTCCAAAGTCCAACTTGATGCTATAAGGGACTTTTTGAAAGGTACGCAAGCCGTAGCTTTCAGCGTGGCTACCGATGGGTACAGAAGACATTGGTACAACACCGGTATATGTCGCTTGGTAAGCTTGATAGAGGCGTTATCAGTCGTTATTTGATTAAGGTGGCCGGTTATTCACGGGCTCAGATCAAACGCCTAATACGGCAATACGTACAAAGTGGCACCGTTTCGGTGAAGGAGGTTCACCAAAACGGATTCAAGCGTCGCTATACGGATGCCGACATACGACTGCTAGCCAGCATGGATGAACGGCACGGGCAGCCTAGCGGGGCCGTATTGAAGAAGCTGTGTGAGCGAGCTTACAGGCGATTTAATCAAGCTGAATATCGACAGCTAGCGACTATTTCAGTTTCTCACCTATACAACCTACGTCAATCAAAAACCTATCAACGTCAGCGCTGCACATTGACTAGAACACGCCCTAAAAAAGCGCCGATAGGCCTGCGCCGAAAACCCATGCCCAGTAATGAACTTGGCTACATACGCACTGATTCCGTACATCAAGGCGATCAGGATAAGCGCAAAGGTGTCTATCATATTAATGCGGTTGATGAAGTCACGCAATTTCAGGTTATCGTCACACTGGAGCGTATTACTGAAGAGTTTATGCTCCCGGCATTAGAAACGATACTGTCCGCGTTCCCCTTTAAAATAAGGGGGCTTCACACCGATAACGGCAGTGAATATATCAATTATACCGTGCCTTAATCACTTGAAAAACTACATATTGATTTTACAAAGTCACGACCTAGGCGCAGTAATGACAATGGATTGGTTGAAAGTAAAAACGGTTCAGTTGTTCGAAAACTCTATGGTTATATGCACATACCTCAGCAATATGCGGCTGACTTTACGGTACTAAATAGTGAACAGGTCTATCGCTACGTCAACTTCCATCGCACTTGTTATTTCCCATCCATTATCACTGATAGCAAAGGCAAAGAAAAAAAGAAATACCGCTACGAGGATATGATGACACCCTATGAAAAGTTTCTATCACTGCCACACCCTAGTCAATATCTAAAACGAGGAATAACATTAAAAACATTGGATGCATATATGAATGAAATGACGGACGATGTGACCGCCGAAAAACTCAACTTGGCACGAGATCACTCATTTAAACAATTTCATGAGCGACTCAAAGTACGGGCTTGACATATCGATTTCAGGCTCATTTCTGGATTGGAAAATACTGCGTGCTTGTGTAATCTAACGGCTAGATTGGCAGGTTTGGAGTGATGAACCTAATATTTTAAACGCTATTTAGAGGCCGCTAGCTTTACCGTTATCACGGGCTCAACAGCAAATTTCTTTTCATTAATCTCGGCAAACTTGGCCAGTTTCGAGCACATAGACGAATTGAACTCACAATAGAATGCAAGCAACTCCTTAAAACGTCCAATAATTTGCCGTTCGTAGTCTTCGCCATTCATACGATTTAGGTCAAGATGACTTTGCATTACCAGATCGGTTTTTTTGTCACCTCTATCTTCTCGCGAAGAGGCCACCAGCGAAGGAGGAAAAGCGACCAACAACGCTTCGAACTCGCGAATCATCTTAATCAACATACGAGTGAAACGAGAAATAGTAACCTGATGGACATTTCCATCACCTTCTGAACGGCGCTCTAGAAGCTGCTCGAGAGTAGCGCACTGTATTTTTGATTCACATATTGGCATATACAAGGGATTCATTTTACGCAGCAAGTTGAGCATGGCGTAGGCCTTGGGGTAGGCCTTATTGTCCCGCCCTAAACTTACCGAAGCGGCAATACGCGTACCGTAACTTTTTCGATACGTCAAGATACTCTTTTGGTGCTTAGCTTCGAACTGATTAATGTCGTCTTTTAGCTTATCAATTGCCTCAAGGCTCGGGCGGCGGCGGCTGCCATCCTTCAACAACCACGTGGCAAGATGCAATCGCGCCTTTTGTTTTTCATAGTCGTAAGTCAAAGCGCGATATGCACTAAACTCGGGAATATTGTGACGTATGCTCACTGTTAGTCGATTTAAGAACGCGGTAAGTTTTTCGGACGATAAAGTATTAAATTTTTCAGGGCTAGGAATATCCCACACCACTTCAGGACTAAACAGTTGACTGGTAAACTCCAACAAGGCACCCGATACCACCTTCGCCTCCCCTGCACTAAAAGAAGCACCACCATCTTCCACAAGTAATCCGTTAGTGGCGCAGTAGCTTCGGGTAAGCGTTTTACTGTAATCCATAAAATTGTTAAACAAATCCATCGCGGGTCTATCCAACTCAAAACACGCATCGATTTTGTGCAACTGAACCCTGCGCGACCGCACAACGGGAGAGGGATGCAACATCCACCCGCTAAACTTTTCAGTGGGTGCCATCTCGATAAACTGTTGATTTTGGGTTGGCACCTTTAAATAGAACTCATGCACGTAGCGAGAAAAATCTTCCGGACATTTCCCACAAGAGTGCGCCTTCTCGCTTGCGAGATAGTAGCTCTGATCAATTAAAGCCACCGACTTCATTAATCCTTCAAAACCAGTGCTGCCTATTATTTGCGCCTGAAATTGATCCGCGAGGCATTCAAGCTCAACTGTAGTATTGGCGGAAACCGCACTGACAAAACTATTGCTAGTGTGAAAAAATGCATCCACTAACTTAAAACCTAATGCGGCAGGCAACATAATCATCTGCCGGAATTTTGCATTTCTATTGGCGAAGTAGCTTTCAAGACTAGCGTGCCAGCCATCTTGGTGGCCGACAACACGATGCCCCCAGCGACGCACCCGGCGAATTACTGAGTAACAAAAACGCAGGTGAGGACAGGCATAGTGGCCCAGCTCGTGAGAGATAAGCGCAGCCAATTGCGCAACATTTAGATTGGCAAGCAAGGGCAGACCAAGGCTTAAGCTCAACTCTCCAGCATAGGCCTCCCTATAATTCCGAGCATCTACATCGACATTAACATCCATAGTCAAGCAGATAGTTCTAATATCTTTAAGCTCAAACTTTTTGCACAACATGTTTACGAAATAGAACAATTCAGGTTCTTGCTTCGCGTCCACAAAAATATGAGTATCACCCGACTCGCGATAAAAAAACGGCCTAAGAAGAATTGGCATGACTATCGACATAAACAAAACAAACACACAACTTCCGCCGATATACAGAGGCGTTGATGTGTTTATGATCAAATACAAAAAATACACCAGGGCGGACAGCAGCGAGGCTACCAAAGAGAATACAAAACCAAGATAGATGAATGCTGGGAGAACGGCAATTAGCGCATCGAAATAAAAACCTAAGACCTTGGTGCGTGACAATTTCATCGCGACAGCATCGCTATCAATAGCCACGTCCGCCGAGAGCATGCCACCAAGGGCTGCCGCCAATTCGGCCAGGGTTAGTTTCTCGCTAAATGAATCCAATTCAAGCAACCTTCATTAAGATTCTCTTCGTCAAAGTAACCACTGGAGCAGAACAGGTGTTACGGAAGCTTCTTGCTAAATACAGCGTACTGAAGCCCCTCTTAGAGATAAATCCAAAATTATATTTTATTTGTACTTTTGCTAAAAAATGAGCATACATTGACTTGTAAAAAACTGCAAAACATAAGTTGTAGGCTCACGGGTGAGGTTACTGAAGCTATAGGCTTCAATAGATTTGCATTTGGCATCTATTAGGCCATTAAGCCACTAAAACACATGATGGGTCGTCAATATAGGCATGAAGGCTATTGCTAGTACTAAAACGGGACTGAATAGTATAAAAAGAGAAAAACATCAGATACGCTATTGCATTCTATTTCGAGGTGGGCGGTGCAAAGCTGGGTTGCACAAAAAAGGTAACCAGCTCCTGAAATGGCATGGGTCGAGCCATCAGAAATCCTTGAGTACATTCACAGTTCAGGGATATGAGATAATCTAACTGCGCGCGCGTTTCAATTCCCTCGACGATCAACACCAAGTCAAGTGCGTGAGTCATATCCACTAGAATTTTTAGCAGTGTTTTGTCCATTTCTGAGCTGTCGACGCTGGATATAAAGCTTCGATCTATTTTAATAAAATCTACCGGATAGTTCTTCAAATAATTGACTCCGGAATATCCCGTGCCAAAATCATCAATGGCCAAACTGAAGCCCTGCGACTTAACTAAGTGAACTTTTTCGAGGTGATTTTTTCTCACTCATCAATAGCGATTCTGTAATTTCAAAAACGATAGGCTGAGGAGCTAGACCGTAACTTTCAACAATAGGCAACCATTTTCGTATATTTGCAAAGGTGCGAAATTCATTGATGCTGCGATTTACTGCCATATGAACATTTATTCCGCGCTCATGTAAAATTTTTAGATCTTGGCAGGTCTGTTCCAGCACCCATAGCCCCAGCTCACGAATCAAACCGGCATGCAACTGGAATAAAATCAGCCGGGGACACTCAAACCTTTCCGGGATGCTGCCAACGCAACAGCGCTTCACATTTGATAAACTGCCCGGTATTTAAATCGATAATTGGCTGACAATGTAAACTGAACTGCTTGTTTTTAAGGCCTGAGACCAAGCTCTGATGTATCTCGATTTGAGAGTCGGCCTGATCGCGCAACTCAAAATTGAAAAAATATATGGAGTCCCGGCCAGCGTCTTTTGCCGTATACATGGCCTGATCCGCATGTTGCAACAAACACGTCGCGTCTTCACCGTCTTGCGGGTAAAATGCCAAGCCAATAATGACAGTAACAGAAAGTTCATGTTCTTCCACTACAAAGGGTTTAGCGACAGTATACTGAATATTCACTGCAAACATTTCTGCTTCATAGGGATCGCTCACATCGTGCATGACCACCACGAATTCACCGCCGCCGATACGCGCCAAAAAATCTGCGCCGCGATTTACACCACCCAATCTATCGGCCAGCTGAATGAGTAACTCATCGCCAAAGCGGTGACCATAACCATCATTGATTTCTTTAGAGTTATCCAGATCAACAAATAGAACACAAAAAGGTTGCGCGTGTTCAGCCAAAGGGCACAACTGAACCAAACGACGATTTAATTGATAGTGATTGGGCAAGTCCGTCAGCTGGTCATAACGGCCTGACGGCTAAGTTGACTCATATGGGCCAGACGTTGTTGCCGCTCTCGCAACACCAAAAAAACCACCAAACACAACAGAAGGTTTATGCCAATGGCTTGCACAGGCAGTGCAATCTGCAGATGCAACGGTGGCCCCCAGCCCCTAGCGGGTCGCAGCACCATCTCCCAGATCCCGCGGGGCAATGACACGGAAATCCTCATTACGTCCCCATCAAATAAATTCGCCTCGCCATACACCATCGCAAATTCTGAGTCATTTAATTCAATGCGTCTTATTGCCACATTATTGACCTGACTCAATTCGAACATGCCCGCGTCGGAAACAGCGGATTTAAACTGATTATATCGGAAATAATACCCCATAGACGC
>JBLHGN010000212.1:0-6454 GCA_047616325.1 Lentisphaeria bacterium | reverse complement strand
TTACGGGCCAAGCCGTTTCTGACCATTTTGCTAACGTCGGGAAAATGGTTGAATTGGGCTCTGGCAGCCGACGCGAAATAGACGATGTAATGCTAACGCGCTATGCCTGCTACCTTATCGAGAGTAGCGATGATTAGCCGTGATTATTGGTCAATCAGCGCACAAGGCGAGGCAACTTTTGCGCTGTGGTTTGGTGGGATAAAAGAAAACGACTACAACCTCAATATTCCGCGCTATGTGGATACCTTTGAAGAAGACGAAGAAATTGATTTAATGGCGGTGCGTAAAGCGCTTAAAAGCGAGTTGGCCGAACTAGAACAACAAATGGATGGCTATTTAGTGGAGTTGGGTTATCGTGATTAAATTCGAAACATTTAAATCCGGTGAGTGGATCAAGCAATACCAATACAACAGCTTTCTACCAACGCAAGTCAATCAACCCTGGACCTGGGAAGACCCAAAAATCAACGTGATGCTAGAAGAGGCATCGCGATCACTTGCGGCCTTGGATGCTTTTACACGAATAGTGCCCGACGTAGATTTGTTTATTCACATGCATATCACAAAAGAGGCCAATACATCCTCTCGAATTGAAGGTACACAAACCGAAATGAGTGATGCTGTTATGGATTATGATCAGCTTTCGCCCGAAAAGCGTGATGATTGGCAGGAGGTTCAAAACTATATCCAGGCAATTAATACCGCCATAAACCAGCTCGAAACTTTGCCCCTATCCAACCGTTTACTAAAGGATACCCACAGTATTTTATTACAAGGGGTGCGAGGTGAGCACAAAAAGCCTGGCGATTATAGAACATCTCAAAACTGGATAGGGGGTAGCAACTTGTCCGATGCCGCGTTTATTCCGCCCCATCACAATGATGTTCCAGGCTTAATGGGGGACCTTGAAAAATTCTGGCACAATGAAGATATCCACGTACCCGATTTAATCCGCATTGCTATCAGCCATTACCAGTTCGAAACCATCCACCCTTTTCTCGATGGTAATGGTCGTATTGGCCGCTTGCTAATTACCCTTTACCTCGTAAGCAAGGACTTGCTATGCAAACCATCGCTTTACCTATCGGATTTCTTCGAGCGTAATCGGGCAAGTTATTATGACGCGCTGACACGGGCTCGCACTTCTCATGATATTAGTCATTGGGTAAAGTTCTTTTTATCTGCCGTTATCGAGATAAGCAACAAAGGTAAGCACACTTTCGACAGCATATTAAGCTTGCGGCAAGAGATGGATAGCCTCTTGCTTGGCTACGGTAAACGGGCAGAAAAGGCAGATATACTGCTGAAAAGACTCTACGGCAAACCGTCGATAACAGCGGCCCAAACCGCTGGTTTATTGAGCGTTACGGTATCCTCCGCTAATTCATTATTAGCTCGACTAGTAAGTGACGGAGTTTTGATCGAATCTACGGGATTTAAAAGAAACAGAGTGTTTACCTTTGCTCGCTATATAGAGATGTTTGATATATAGCTTTTGATTATATCTCGACGTCAAACCTGACTAGAAAGGACGCCAAGTTCAATTATGGAAATCCATAGTGTAACTTAAAGGCCCTTTCCTAAAATATGGATTTCCATAGTTTAGTTTGACCAAGGGTTTCTTTAGCAAGGGTTTCTTCAGTGTATGAAAGCAGGCGAACTATTGAGAGATACTCAATAGTTCAAAATCGGCAGAGGAAATGGTCACACCAAAATGACTGACACATACGATACAGCGCACAACAGTCGTTATGAAAAGACAGATGAAGAATGGTTTTCATCAATAGAACAATTAGTGACGCGGCAGCAACAACTGGCAAAACAGTCGCTTGAACTATTAGCGCCACAGTTAGAGAGGCTCATCAATTTGGAAGTAGACGACAATTGAGGTTTGCTCAACAGTTCAAAACAAAAGGGAACGACAGGTCTAAGACTATGAATGACGCAATACCCGGCAGCGACGACTTGTTTACTGAAATCAGTGCGCTGATTGAACAAGCTCGCCAACACGTAAAGCAACACGTCAACACTTCAATGGTGCGCACTTATTGGCAGGTTGGCCGCTTAATCCTTGAGCATGAGCAGCACGGTACACGCAGAGCTGCTTATGGAAAACAGCAATTAGCGCGCTTATCCCAGCGCCTGAGCCAGCGCTTTGGCAGAGGCTTTGACATCACCAACTTACGCAGCATGCGCCGATTCTATGAGCACTACCCAATTCGAGACGCAGTGCGTCTCGAATTAAGCTGGACCCACTACCGCACGCTGATGCGAGTTGAAAATCCGCAGGCCCGCGAGTGGTATACACAAGAAGCCATTAGACAACACTGGGGCTGCCGTGCCCTGGAGCGCCAGATAGGCGTGCTATATTACGAACGACTACTATCCAGCAAAGATAAAATAGCCGTAGAAAGCGAAGCGGTAAAAAACACCCTACCTCTGGCCGAAAACCCAAAAGACTATTTAAGAGACCCTTATATTCTCGATTATTTTAATCTGGACGATCGACTCTACCAAGAAAAAGACTTAGAAAGTGGAATCATTAACAACCTGCAACGCTTTTTTACTGGAGCTCGGCAAAGGGTTTGCTTTTGTAGAGCGGCAACAGCGTATCCGCACCGACGATCAAGATTTTTATATCGATCTTGTTTTTTACAATTACAAACTTAAATGTTTTTTATTGATTGACCTGAAATTGGGCAAGCTTAGCCACCAGGATGTAGGACAAATGGACAGCTATGTGCGCATATATGATCAACATCGAAAAGAACCTGAGGACAACCCCAGCATCGGCCTTATTCTGTGTAGTCAAAAAAGTGAAGCTGTAGTCAAGTACTCCGTACTCACCGATAGCGAACAATTATTTGCCGCCAAATATAAGCCTTATTTGCCCAGCAAAGAAGAGTTAAAGCAGGAATTGGAGCGAGAGAGAGCCTTGGTTCAACAACATTTCGACGAAGAGGATAGACATGATTAGGGCAAGCAGCGATACATTGTGTCCACTGGCAACTCGCGTTATGTTTATGCCTATCGTGATATGTGGGATGAAGAGAAGGCTATTTACGATGATGATAAAACATACTAGTTTGGTGCTTTTGTTAGAGTTTTTAGAAACACGACCCTCTATGTGGGACACGCTGTGAATATATCCCTATACGCTTGGATTCGGCATCCATGCCTCATACAGTCCCACACAGAGGCTCGCGTTTCTTCCCGTTCTGGTAGTAAGTGTGTTGAAGCTGAAATTAAAATGAGCGTGTATTTGAAGGGGCTTAGTTATGGTGCCTGAAGGTTGGAAAAGAGCAACGCTAAATGAAATGGCTACCACGGTTACAAGCTGTTCATTTGCCGCTAAATATAAGCCGTATTTACCCAGTGAAGAAGAATTAAAGTTGGCCCAAAAAAAAGAGAAAGTGCTAGAGCGAGCACTTGTTCAGCCGCGCATAAATGAGGAAAACCCCGATGTGTAATGTGTATAAATTTATTGCCAATGGGCAATTGGCTGAGATTGGAATTCTAATGGGGCAGTATTTTGAGGGGTTGGGTTATGGTGCCTAATGGTTGGACCTTTGATCGAATAGAAAGCCACATAGATTTTTTGAGTGGCTTTGCGTTTAAAAGCGCTTGCTATAGTAATTGTGATAATGATATTCGCCTACTTCGAGGTGATAACATCGAGCCAGGTGCATTGCGATGGCGTGATGCAAAAAAATGGTCTATTGCCAATATCGCGGAGTATGATCGGTATCAACTTCAAGAAAGTGATTTGATAATAGCGATGGATCGTACTTGGGTATCAGCAGGGCTAAAAATAGCCGTTGTTCAAAAGACGGACTTGCCTTGTTTGCTGGTGCAAAGGGTCGCGAGGATAAGAACCAAGGTCACACTAAAACAGAATTTAATTAAGTACTTCTTTGCAAATAATCGATTCGAACAATATGTTAAGAGTGTTCAGACTGAAACAGCTGTTCCTCATATTAGCTCGAAACAAATCAAAGATTTTCCTGTGCTGCTCCCCCCCCTCCCAGAACAAACCAAAATCGCCCAAATCCTATCAACCTGGGACAAGGCCATAGCCACCGTCGAGAAGTTGATAGAAAACAGCAAACAACAGAAAAAAGCCTTAATGCAACAACTCTTGACGGGCAAAAAGCGCTTTAAGGAGTTTGGTGAACCTACGAAGGATGGGGAATTGCCGGAGGGGTGGGTAGCGAAAAATCTCTTACAGTCAAAAATCAAGATTATTGATGGTGATAGAGGTAAAGAGTACCCCAAATCTACAGACTTTTCGGCTAACGGTTATTGTGTATTTTTAACGGCGAAAAATGTTACAAAAAGAGGATTTAATTTTACTGAAAAGCAGTTTATTACAGAAGAAAAAAGTTTGAAACTTAGAAAAGGTGAAGCTGTAAAAGGAGATATTATATTAACAACCAGGGGTACTGTTGGAAACGTCGCTTTTTACCAAGACAGTCTAGGTTTTGGGGCAGTTAGAATTAATTCGGGAATGGTTGTTGTTAGGAATTCAGGTGATAATTTAAATCAAAAATACCTTTATACGTTATTTCGGTCTCGAATTATCGAAAGACAAATCGAATCTATGTCATTTGGAAGTGCCCAACCGCAACTTACAGTGGGCATTATTAATGCACTAAAAATACCAGTTCCTTCAATAGCTGAACAAGTCAAAATTTCTGAAGCGATTGAGGCAAGTGAGCTGGAGAGTGAAAACTTAATTAGGGCCCTATCTAGTATAAAGTTTGAAAAAAAAGCCCTAATGCAGCAACTCCTAACCGGCAAGCGTCGCGTAAAAGTCGACACCCCACAACCCGCCGAAGCCACCGCCTAAACTCGCGCTATATTTATTGCTCTTTATTTAGTACTCTTTATTTTTTAAGCATAGGAACCCACCATGAGCCGCCTCCCAGAAACCAAGGAAGACTACAGCTCAAAGATTCCGGCCATTAAAACCTTAATGGCCTTGGGGTGGCAGTATCTATCGCCCGCCGAATGCCTATTAAAACGCGGCAGCAATCGCGAGGTGTTACTTAAAGATGAATTAATCGCAGTGTTAAAAAAACGCCGCTTCAGCTTTAAAGGCGAAACCCACCCCTTGTCTACCAATGCCATCGAGCAGATTGTGCGCGAGCTTTCTTCGCCCGGTTTAAACGAGGGTTTGCTCGTGGCCAACGAGCGTATTTACGACAAGCTCTGCTTGGGTATTACCGTCACCGAATTTATCGGCGGTAAAAAATGCCAGCCAACCATTCCCATTATTGACTGGGGCTCTACTAGCCATAATATCTCGCACAGCAACAATACCTCTCACAGCAACAATACCTTTCAAGTCACCGAGGAATTGGAGGTGCTCAATACCCAAGGCACCCAAACCCGTCGCCCGGATATTGTCTGTTATGTGAATGGTATTCCTTTGGTAGTCATTGAAGCCAAGCGGCCCGACTCCGGCAACTCCAATAAAAATAGAGTGGATGAGGGCATAAGCCAAAATATTCGCAACCAAAAAAACGATGAAATTCCCCAGCTATTTTGTTACGCCCAATTGCTGTTAGCCATTAGCGGCACCGATGGCCGCTACGGCACCACCAAAACGAAAGATAAGTTTTGGGCGGCTTGGCGAGAAGAAGTGTTTACCGAGGCGCACTTTGCCAAAATTAAAAACACCCAACAGCCCGATCCCGTCAACAAACACTTATTTGGTGTACGCGAAGTACAGGCCAAATACTTTACCGGCCTAGAAGAAAAACCACAGCTCGTTAGCGAGCAAGACAGGCTGATTATTAGCTTGCTCACGCCCGAGCGCTTGTTAGAGTTTATTCGCTTTTTTACCTTGTTCGATAAAAAAGTAGGCAAAATCGTTGCACGTTATCAACAAGCGTTCGCTACTAAAGCACTGGTGAAGCAGATTAATGTAAGGAATACGCAAGGCGGCCGTGAAGGCGGGGTTATTTGGCACACCACCGGCTCGGGTAAGTCGTTTACCATGGTGTTTCTCACCAAGGCCCTGCTCATAGACGAGTCGCTTAAAGAATGTCGTGTACTCGTCGTAACCGACCGCACCGATTTAGAAAAACAATTATCCCTTACTTTTTTATCCGGCGGGGCCTTTGGTTCCGGCATCGCCAATAAAAAAGAAGGCAGCAAAACCCGCGTTAAAACCGGTAAAGACTTAGCCAAGCGCATTGGCCAAGGCAACGAGCGCATAATATTCTCGCTAGTACAAAAATTTACCACCGCCGCCAAACAGCCCGAATGCCATAACCCCTCTAGCGACTTAATTGTATTAATCGACGAAGGCCACCGCAGCCAAGGCGGCGAAAACCACGAGCGCATGCGTAAAGCCTTGCCCAACGCCGCCTATGTGGCCTTTACCGGCACGCCCTTACTGAAAGACGATAAAACCACCAATAAATTCGGCCCCATTGTTCACGCCTAT
>JBLHGN010000211.1:0-6460 GCA_047616325.1 Lentisphaeria bacterium | reverse complement strand
CCAGCGGTACTTGAACCGAACCATCAAGCTCAATCGTTGGCCCATCAGAACCGGGCTGTACATTGAACTCAAAAATATCGGTAGGTAGCCACAAAGTTGCGCAGGCATTAGGAATGTCAACCACACCACTAATGTGACCCTGCACCGGTGCGGTCCCCAAAATCGTATAAGCTTGTGCCCGTGAGTAGCCAAATTTTTCCAAATAATTGATTGCATTCAAACAAGCCTGCCGATAGGCAATATGAACATCTAGATAGTGTTGTTTACCACCTTCGTCCACAGAGATACCCTCGAAAATCAGGTAGTCATCATATTTCGGAGTAATTGGGCTAGGTTTAAAAATCGGATTTTTAATGGCGTATTTTTCCATGCCGCCTTTAATGAGATTGACCCGCAAGTGAATCCACCCGGCCATCTCGATTGCACCGCAAAAGGTAATTTCACCATCACCCTGACTAAAGTGTAAGTCACCTACCGATAAGCCAGCGTCCTTGACATAAACAGGGAAATATATTTTTGAACCTCGAGAAAGATCTTTAATATCGCAGTTGCCGCCGTGTTCACGTGGCGGGACAGTGCGAGCGCCTTCTGCAGCAGCAGAGTCTTTAGCATCACCCTTCATCGTACCCATATGGGCTGTATCCGCATACGGAAGCGTAGCGAGTGCAGGTGTTCTGTCTGGCTCTGTGTCGTATAAGGCCTTTTCGCGAGTATTCCACTCATCCAAGAGCTCTTTGGATGGCAAACAACCAATTAAGCCCGGGTGAATTAAACCAGCATATTCAACACCCGGAACATGCCGAGATTTAGTGAACATGCCATTAATATCCCAAATCGATTTTTGTGCTTCTGGAAAATGATCAGTTAGGAAGCCTCCACCATTTTTCTTTGAGAAAAAACCATTGAAGCCCCACAGACTCTCTTCAAATGTACCAATATCGAGAATATCAACAACTAATAGATCACCCGGCTCAGCACCGTCTACGCCCACTGGGCCTGACAAAAAGTGAACCTGGCTCAAGTCTACATCGCGAACGTCTGCAGCATCGTTATTGTTTTCAATTTGGCCGCCAGTCCAGTCATAACACTCGATTTTAAAATCATCTCCGGGCTTAACCTTCACCGCCATGGGTATATCTGGGTGCCAACGATTGTGAATTTTTTCGTTTGTGTAAGGCGAATCTTTTAGGTTTACCTTGATTATGGTTTCAGCCATGGCGGTCTCTCCCGAGTTATAGTTTACTAATGAATTTATCTGTTGATTAACTGTTACTTAGTAGTTAATTTTTTCTTTGTAGCTATTTGTTACTTAACTGTTACTTTGTTGTTACTTGACAGGTAAATACCCCTGGCTGGTTAATTTTTACGTATCGGTTACCAGCCACTTAGTGTTGGCAATAATACCGCCAAAATTTCAATACAATTATCTTTGGGTTTTCCGCCTCAGAATACTGGACAAACAATGGAGCCCTATACGTCGATATACGTATATACTTTACACAGATAAGTATTTTTTTATTTTTTCGGTATCGACATTCTGTTTAAGGTCCTCGTGAATAAAGGTGCCCTTATCAATCACAATTATTCTATCAGCCACCGCTAATGCAAAACTGAGTACTTGTTCAGAGACAATAATGGTTATATCTCTTATCTTCTTTATCTCGTTAAGAACATTAGCAATATCTTTAATAATCGAAGGCTGAATGCCCTCAGTAGGTTCGTCCAACAACAATACCTTTGGGTTGGTGACCAGCGCTCTTGCAATAGCAAGCTGCTGCTGTTGGCCGCCAGATAAGTTGCCGCCTTTTCTATTGCGCATTTCATGCAGTACAGGGAAAAGAGAATATATTTCGTCAGGTATGTTTTTAGCTTTAGAAACTTCCATACCGGTTTCTATGTTCTCTTTAACCGTTAACGCTGGAAATATCATTCGCCCCTGGGGAACGTAAGCGATACCGTTTTCTACACGCTGGTAACTTTCCTTCATTGAAATGTCAACACCATCTATGGAAATTGAGCCTTCAGACAATGGAATTATACCGATCAACGATTTAAACAGCGTTGTTTTTCCCATACCATTGCGTCCCATTATGGCAAGTGTTTCATTTTGCGGAACGCTAAAGTCTAGACCGTGAATCACTTCACTTTGGCCGTAGCATACTTTCATATTCGAAACATCTAACATATATTCACCTATAATATATTTTTCATAAGTATTGGGGTTCTTAGAAAACCGCGAATAAAAAAATGAGCTAAATACGCATGTATAATTAATCGTATTAGTGCCCTAGATACACCTCTATAACTTTCGGATCGCTTTGTACGGTCTCCATTTCGCCTGCGGCCAGTATTTTTCCCTGGTGTAGAACAGTAACTTTGTCAGCAATTTTTGCAACAAAATCCATATCATGCTCAATAACAAGAACTGACCGTCCCTTACTAATTTTATTCAGTAATTCGGCTGTTTGCTCTCGTTCTCTTACACTCATTCCGGCAACAGGTTCGTCGAGCATCAAAAGTTGAGGGTCTTGAATAAGCAACATGCCAATTTCAAGCCATTGTTTTTGCCCGTGGCTAAGTAGTCCAGCCTCTACCCCAAGGAAATCAAATAACATAATCTCTTTTGAAATTCGGTGAATTTCTTCCAATATTTTTGGCGTTCGCTTAAACATGAGCGAACCAAATATATCTCGCCCTTCAGGGTAGGAAATTTCCAGATTTTCAAAAACACTTAGGTTTTCGTATATAGATGGTGTTTGAAACTTACGACCAACCCCCGCCCTAACAATTTCGTGCTCAGATATATCGGTTAACTCTTTATTGAGAAACTTTATGCTGCCAGAAGTCGCCTTTGTTTTCCCACAAATTAAGTCGAGTACCGTTGTTTTACCGGCACCGTTGGGACCAATTACCACATGAAGTTCATTTTTATCTATGTACAGGTTTAAGCTATCAACGGCTTTAAAACCATCAAAAGAAACTGTCAGGTTTTCGATCGCCAAAGTAAAGTCAGTATTTGTATTCATGATATTCTCCAAAACTTATCAGGTGTAGGCTGCATGACCAATCATCCCGCCTCACTGTCAATATTTTTTCGGCGATCAAGCCACCCCACTTTCATTTTGGATATCCACGTTGTTAACGTAGAAAATCGTTTTGTAATATAGTGACTGTAGTCGTTCCAGACACCGGCCAAACCATTAGGGAAAAAAATAACAACTGCGATAAACAACCCACCCATTAAAAATAACCATAATTCAGGAAATGACTCTGAGAATGCCGTTTTTCCGAAGTTTATTAACAGGGTTCCATAAACGGCACCGATCAAAGACATTCTTCCCCCAACGGCGCAAAATATGACCATTTCAATGGATGGAACAATACCCACAAAAGAGGGAGACATAAAACCAACTTGTAGCGTAAACATGGCACCGCCTATAGCGGATATCATCGCTGCAACACAGAAAATAAATATTTTGAAGTTGGATACGTCGTAACCAGAAAATCTTACTCTGTCCTCTTTGTCCCGCATGGCCAAAAGTAAGCGACCAAATTTGCTGGTTAATATAAAACGACCTGCTACAACAACACCCAAAATCAGAAAACAATTAACAAAATAGAAGATATATTTAGCACTATTAGATGTGATATCCCACCCATGCAAGGTTCGAAGATCAGTAATGCCGTTGATACCGCCGGTTAATCCCTGCTGGCCAACAATCAAAACCGTTAAAATTACGGCAATTACCTGCGTTATTATTGCGAAATATACACCGCCAACACGACGTTTAAACATCGCCGCACCAATTATGTAGGCAAACAGCGCAGGCAAAACTAGTATTGCAATAACGGTAAAACCAAAGCTGTTGAACGGTTCCCAAAACCAAGGAAGTTCGGTGATTTGATTCCAGTCCATAAAGTCTGGAATACCAGGAGTAGATTGAATGGCCGTATTTTCCGGGGAAGAAGCTTCGAGCTTTAGGAACATGGCCATGCCATAGCCACCCAAACCGAAGAAAATTCCCTGCCCTAAACTTAAGGTTCCACCGTAACCCCAAAGTAATACTAGGCTCACCGCAGGAAACGCATAAGTGAGGTATTTACCGACAAGATTTAGTCTAAAAATATCAAGAAAAAGAGGAAATGCCACCAACAAAATAGCGGCCAGTATAAGATAACCTGTAAACCCACTTTTTCCACCCATTAATTTTTCGTATACAAAACTCATAATCGACACCACCAATTTGTTTATAGGCCAACACAAAAACCAGTTGCTTCGTTTCTACCGACGTACTTTACTGGCGAAAAGCCCCTCTGGCTTGAACATTAAGATGAGTACAAGTGCGAGTAAGGTATACACCTTTGCCATTGAACCACTAATAAAGAATTCTAAAATTGACTGTGCTTGAGCGATAGAGAATGCCGATGCAATTGTGCCAAATAAACTCGCGGCGCCACCAAAAACTACAACCATAAATGTATCCACAATATACAACGAACCCGTTGTAGGCCCAGTTGACGCAATGGTCGTGAATGCCGCGCCGGCAATGCCGGCAATGCCGCAACCCAAAGCAAAGGTAAGTCGGTCAATTTTTTTGGTATTAATACCCACCGCACCGCTCATCACACGGTTCTGCGTAGTTGCTCGTACACACAAGCCCCAACTTGATTTAAATAACAGATAAAAAACTGCCAGCGTAACAACTCCGGTTAGCGCGAGAACAAACATTCCATTTAGTGGAATGTCAATGCTTTCGATTGGCTGATAAGAGCCAAGTAGCCATTCGGGTAGTGTCGGGCTGACTTCTCTTGCACCAAATAACGAGCGAAATGATTGCTGCATAATTAGACTAAGTCCCCAGGTCGCAAGTAGCGTGTCCAGAGGTCTTTTATATAAATGCCGTATTAGCACGAATTCGGCGAGATATCCGAGCGCCCCCGCCACGAAAAATGACACAACAATGGCGAAAACGAAATAATAACTAAGTAATTCAGGAGCATAGGTTTCGGTAATGCTTGATAAAAAGTATGTTGCATAAGCGCCAACGGCCATAAATTCACCGTGAGCCATATTGATTACACCCATCTGCCCAAAAATAATGGCCAAACCAAGTGCCATAAGTAAAAGAACGCTGAATAAACTAATACCAGCGAAGCCCTGCATGGCTAATATTGAGCCCAATTCGCTATATGTGTATTCGCTCATTTTGTATTCCCCACTGTAAAGTGTTTGTTCTGTGGTAGTAAACGGATTGTATTTCTAAATTAAATTTTATCTAAAACGAGTGCGAACATCCTTGTTCGCATATTCGAAAGTCTAAAATACTATTGGTAACCAGCTGGGAATGGATCTGGCTCAATAAGTTCTGACTCATAAACAACAGTGGCTTGACCGTCTTTATTCCACTTACCTACACGGGCCACACTCCAAAGGTGATGGTTTTTATGAAGTTTCACGTAACCTTCAGGTGCGGTTGTCAGTTCAATGTCGCCCTCCTCAGATGCTGCGACAACTTTATCCACGTCAAATGAACCTGCTTTTTCGACAGCAGCTTTCCACAACCAAGGTCCCAAATAAGCAGCCTGTGTTACGTCACCAATTACACTGTCATCCCCCCACATTTCTTTAAATGCAGCAACGAAAGCCTTATTGTTAGGGTTGTCCTGACTTTGGAAATATTTCATGATGGAATAAAATCCTTCAAGATTTTCACCACCAATGCCCAAGACTTCATCTTCAGTCACGGATATTGTCAATAGCGTTTGTTTCTTAGCTGTAATACCGGCTGCCTTCAACTGCTTGAACCAAGCAACGTTACTGCCACCCACAACAGCGGCATAGATTACATCTGGTTTTTTCAAACGGATTTTATTAATTACAGAACCAAATTGAGTATTTCCTAATGGCTTATACTCTTCGCCTACGACTTTGCCGCCGAGCACATTTTCTATGTGTTTACGAGCAATTTTCATAGACGTACGTGGCCAAATATAATCCGAACCGATAAGATAAAAAGTCTTAGCATCTTTTTCTTTGGCAACCCAGTTAAGGCCGGCAATGATTTGCTGAGTAGCTTCCTGACCGGTATAGATTACATTTTTTGACTGCTCTAGTCCTTCATAAAATGTTGGGTAGTAGAGCAAACCATTTTCTTTTTCAAAAACAGGTAATGCCGCCTTACGCGACGCCGATGTCCAGCACCCGAATACTGCCGCCACCTTATCTTTAACCAAAAGTTTTCTGGATTTTTCTGAAAACGTTGGCCAGTCACTAGCTCCATCTTCTTGAATTATTTCAATTTGTCTTCCAAGAATCCCGCCCATATCATTAATCTGTTTAATAGCGAGCTTTTCTGCTTCCTGCGCTCCAGTTTCACTAATGGCCATCGTTCCTGTCAACGAATGCAGAATACCCACAGTCACTTTATCTTTGGTAACGGCTAGACCAGTAGTGTTAGCG
>JBLHGN010000210.1:0-6470 GCA_047616325.1 Lentisphaeria bacterium | reverse complement strand
CTTTTGCGCAGCCAAAGGCTTGGGTCCTGCGAAGTACTGTCAATTGCAGGCTACGCTGGAATTGACACAGCGCTATCTTGGAGAGCAGCTACAGCGCAAGCCTATCTTCACCAAGCCTAAGCAGGTGAAAGACTATCTGGCGGTGCAGATGCGTGACTATCAGCGAGAAGTCTTCAGCGTTCTATTACTGGATACTCACCATCAATTGCTTGGCTACCATGAGCTTTTTCACGGTACAATAGATACAACGTCTGTCCACCCTCGTGAAGTGGTGAAGTTAGCATTACACAAGAACGCAGCAGCCATAATAGTTGCCCACAACCACCCTTCTGGTAACGCCGACCCCAGTCAATCTGATATCCTAATCACGCAACGTTTAAAGGCGGCACTCGAATTAGTTGATATTCGATTGTTGGATCACTTTATTATTGGTCAAGGAGAGATAACTTCTTTAGCCGATCAAGGAAAAATTTAATTTGCAGTTAATGATAAAAATACAGCTAAATCCACTGATTACACTGTTTTCGTTTGATTAGGCGTTGTCTTTCTGGTATAAAACGCGCCTCTTTAAGAGACCGCCCAAAAACAAGGTGGTAATTTTTTGGAATACTTTTGTCACAAGGAGTTTTCCCTAGACAATAATCGGAATCAGAGGCAGGATAAATGTCCAGAGTATGTCAAGTCACAGGCAAGCGCCCAATGGCTGGAAACAATGTATCTCACGCGAAAAATAGAACACGTCGTCGTTTTGAGCCGAACCTGCACACTCACCGTTTTTGGGTTGAGGCAGAGAAGCGGTTTGTAAAGTTGCGTGTCTCTACTAAGGGAATGCGCATCATCGATAAAAATGGCATTGAAACCGTTTTGTCCGAGCTTCGTGCTCGTGGCGAAAAATTCTAAGGAGTTTACTGATGGCTAAATCAGCTCGAGAAAAAATTCGGTTAGTATCTAGTGCAGGTACTGGGCACTTTTATACTACTGACAAGAACAAGCGGAACATGCCTGAGAAGATGGAGATCAAAAAATACGATCCCACTATTCAAAAGCACGTAATCTACAAAGAAGCAAAAATTAAGTAATACTCTCGGTATAGCAGCAGCTATTCTTAGCGTAGTAAAGAAATCCTGCCTAATGGTAGGATTTTTTTTTGTCGATTAGTTTTATGGATAGATGCCATCGAGGCATAAAAAAACCCCAAACATTGCTGTTTGGGGTTTCTTAAAATTTTCTTACAACCATCTAGCGACAGTGGAAGAAATTAATCGGCAACTACGTTCTCAGCTTGAGCGCCTTTTTGGCCTTGAGTAACTTCCATCGTTACTGCCTGACCTTCTTTCAATGATTTAAATCCATCAGCTTGAATAGCGCTGTGGTGAACAAATACGTCACCGCCGCCTTCTTGTTCAATGAATCCAAAACCCTTACTGTCGTTAAACCACTTAACAGTGCCAGAAACTCTTTCCCCTGACATAATAACCTCACTTAAAAAATGTATACCGTTTAAGGCATTAAAAATATCCAGCCTCATCACGGGGCTAGCCAACACTTCCTTATCAAATTGTAAACTATGGTTCGGAAGCGACTCAGGATCATACAACCAAATAAAACGGCAGTTGGCCCAAGAGCGCGTAAGTGTATGGGTTTTTTATCGATTTGGCTAATTTTGTTTAAATTTAGGACCAATAAATGCTTATTTGGTGGTATTTTTTTGTTAAATAGGGTTATTTAAGGTAACAAATACGGAAAATATCTATTTTTGCGATGTTGAGCCATTTCTGGATTGCCACTATTTTTGTCCTTAAGGTCGTATAAAAGTACCCTAAAATATTTTTCTAGCTAGAGGTTGAGCCGTCAACACAATAACCTTATGTTACCATTAAGCATATTAAAACCATTGCGATTTTTCGGACTTTGCAATGTTTCCAGGATCAAAAACTACGGTTCCAAAGTATGTTTTTAATCTGGATTAAATGATTAAATAAGGAAAATATTCGCAATGAATAAGGATGCCAATGATAGGGATGACATCTGGAAGATGCCTAGCCCATCTAAAAACAAGAATCTAACGCTGTTAGTTTATTTATTACAAGCTCTGGGTTTTGTTACTGGGGGCCTAACTGCTATTGCTGCATTGGTCATTAACTACCTTAAAATGGATGACGTTAGCGAAAGTTGGTTAGAGGGGCACTTTCGCTGGCAGGTAAACACTTTTTGGTACGGCTTGTTGTGGACTATTTTAGCGTGGCTATCGTGGCTTATATTGCTCGGCTGGCTCAGCGCGGCAGTGGTCACTGTTTGGTTAATATATCGCATTGTTAAGGGTGCAATTTATCTCAATGACGATAAGCCGATTATTTTTTAACTGATCTTTCAAACTTAGGTTAAGCCTAACTAACTTGGCCTGAGATACTGACACTAGGAATTCATATGCAAAATTACCAACATTTTGTTGGAGGGGAGGTAAGCGACTTGCCTTTGGGGAAAGTCGTGTGTGTGGGGAGAAACTATGCGGCTCATGCTAAAGAATTAAATAATCCGGTGCCGACCGAGCCTGTCTTATTTATGAAGCCAAGTACGGCCTTGGTGAAACTTGACGAGCCCTTAGTTATACCCACTGATCTTGGTGAATGCCACTTTGAAGCGGAGATGAGTATTCTTATTGGACAATCGCTTAGTAACTGCACCGAAGATCAAGCGTCTACAGCTATAGCCGGAATTGGTCTTGCGCTAGATCTAACTCTTCGAGACCTACAGCAGGAGCTCAAAGAAAAACGCTTGCCATGGGAAAAAGCCAAATCTTTTGATGGAGCCTGTCCGGTTTCTGACTTTGTGCCTATCACTGAAAGCACCAATTTACAAAATCAGCAGATCGTTTTGCGACAAAATCAGAAGATAAAGCAAAACGGTAATACAGCAGATATGCTAATGCCGGTGTTAGGCTTACTGTCTTACATCAGTCAGTTTTTTACATTGTTGCCTGGTGATATAGTGCTGACTGGAACTCCTGCAGGGGTTGGGCCGTTGAAAATCGGTGATCAATTAAGCCTCAGCCTATCGGAGAGTATCCATTGCATAACTGAAGTCGGTTCCTCCGCAAGGTAATTTTATGAGTATCGCAAAAGGCATCTACAAGCATTACAAAGGCAATCTCTATCAGGTCATAGAAGTAGCCACCCACAGTGAGACGCAGGAGGAGCTAGTTGTTTATCGAACACTTTACGGTGATTACAGCATGTGGGTAAGACCCTTGGGCATGTTTCGAGAATTGGTGTCGTTTGAAGGCGAGCAGGTACCTCGATTTAGTTTTGTTGAGCCCGGTGACTAATGTTGATTATTTCTAGTAATGTTTCAATTTCCGAGGCCGAGCTTGATTTTTCAGCGATACGGGCTCAGGGGCCAGGTGGGCAAAACGTCAATAAAGTGTCCTCGGCCATCCATCTGCGTTTTGATATTAGTCAATCCTCACTCCCAGATTTTTACAAACAAAGACTATTGCGCTTAAGTGATAATAGAATATCCAAAGATGGCATTGTTATTATTAAGGCTCAACAATATCGGAGCCAGGACAAAAATCGGATTGAGGCCATCGAGCGGTTGCAACAATTGATTCAATCTGCCGGCTTTACCGCCAAGGCAAGAAGGCCGACCAAGCCGACACGAGGCTCGCAAGTCAGGCGAGTGGACAAAAAGACTCAGCACGGTAAAAAGAAGACCATGCGCGGCAAACCTAATCTGGACTAGAATTTATGAGCGAACTTAATAGCCATCCGTTTGATGCGCTAACACCCGATGTGCTAATCGATGCTGTTGAGAGCCAAGGCTTTCTCTGTGATGGCCGGTTTTTGGCGTTAAATAGCTATGAAAATCGTGTCTATCAGATCGGCATTGAAGACAAAACCCCCATGATTGTGAAATTTTACCGCCCCGAGCGCTGGACTGATGAGCAAATTGATGAAGAGCATCAATATTGCTTCCAGCTTAAAGAGCAGGAGCTGCCTGTCGTCTGTCCCTGGATTAACACAAAGAAAAAGAGCATTAGTCACTATGCGGGATTCCGGTTCGCGCTTTATGAGCGCAAAGGGGGTCATGCGCCAGAGTTAGATAATCTAGACAATCTACTTATTTTAGGTAGATTATTGGGCCGGTTTCATGGAATTGGCGCTGCTAGCAAGTTTAAGCACCGGCCCACTTTAAATGCCAAAAATTTTGGTTGGGACTCATACAGGCTTATCAGTAAAGATTTTATGCCAAAAGAGTTAAGCCCCGCTTATGATTCCTTAGCGCTGGATGTTCTCAAAGCTATTGATCGGATTCTTGCCGACTATGGCGAGGTCAATAATATTCGCGTCCATGGCGACTGCCATTCAGGCAATATATTGTGGCGCGATGACTACCCGCATTTCGTCGATTTTGATGACGCGCGAATGGCGCCAGCCATTCAAGATCTTTGGATGCTGTTATCGGGCGACCGGCAGGAGCAGACTGCGCAAATGACTGAAATAGTAGAAGGTTACAATGAGTTTTATGACTTTGATTATCGAGAATTGAGATTAATCGAAGTGTTTCGGACGCTAAGAATCATGCATCACAGTGCTTGGATCGCAAGACGCTGGACAGACCCTGCATTTCCTCGAGCATTTTCTTGGTTTGATTCTCCACGATATTGGAGCGACCATATTCTTGCGCTTCGTGAGCAGCTGGCGGTGCTAAATGAGCCGCCGCTCGAAGTTCGGCTATAGCTTTTTACCAGCTATAGTTCACGCCAAGATTTAATTTTCGATCGATTTTCCCCACCCCCTCAACGGGCTGGTTAGCAAAACTAAAACTACAATAGCCTTAAAACAACGAGTATTATTGACAGGATAAAGTTAAGGACTAACCATGAGTGAGTTGCCAGTAGAATTAAAATACGCGCCTAGCCATGAATGGGCGCGGTTAGACAGTGACGGTACTGTAGTGATAGGCATTACAGATCACGCGCAGGAGGCTCTTGGCGATGTCGTTTACGTTGAGCTCCCTGAGATTGGTGCTGAGGTTGATGCAGGGGCAGAGATTGCTGTTATCGAATCTGTCAAAGCAGCTTCGGATATCTATTCACCCGTGACCGGCGAAGTCATTGAGGTTAATCCTGCGCTGGAAGATGAGCCAGAGACTGTCAATCATTCTCCCTATGCAGATGGTTGGTTTTTTAGGATAAAGGTATCAAATCCTAGTGAGCTTGACGATATGATGGATGCTGAGCGCTACCTTATGGCGATTGAAGACGAGTAGGAATCTAAATTCGGTGTTAATTAGCGCAATTGTCCCTTAACCGGACGTCAAGATTTTCCTGATTATATCAATTTAGCTACGAAGTGAGATTATTTTCCAGTGTCGGCGCAAGGCCTCTTGACGCAAAGCATCGTCTGGGTCTACGGCAATAGGGCAGGCCACCTCCAGGAGTAAAGGCAGGTCGTTAATGGAGTCGCTATAAAAACAGCTCCCATCCAAGGTTTCATTGTTTTCTTGTAGCCAGCTATTTAATCGTTCGACCTTCCCATATTGATAGGTTGGGGTCCCGACGATTTTTCCGGTAAAAAAGCCATCAATTATTTCTGGGTCTGTGGCTAAAAGCTCGCTTATGCCAAGTGACTTTACGATAGGTTCGGCAACAAAAGAATTGGTAGCTGTGATCACTAGCAGCCGGTCTCCCGCTGAACGATGTTGCTCTATCAGGTGTGCGGCTTTTGGTAGCTTTAACGGCTCGATCATCTCTTCCATAAACTGGCGATGCAGGGTTATGAGCTTATTCTGGGATAAACCAACGAGAGCCTTTAGTGAAAATTCAAGATACTTAAATATATCTAAGCAGCCATTTTCATAGTCAGCGTAGAATGTGTCGTTCATGGCTTTGTAATGACCTTGATCGACCAGATTATGGGTAACTAAAAACTCGCCCCAGCTGTGGTCGCTATCGCCCGCAATCAAGGTATTGTCTAAATCAAAGATTGCTATAGCCATTAATTAAACCAGAATTATGAGAATGATTGAAAGGATAGCGATCAACTAGCGGCGGCTCAAGAGAAAATTGCCGATACCCCAATACTATGGAACAATAGAAAGATTCATCATTCCCCATCACAGGTACAAAATAGTGGTTGATAAAGACGGTTTTCGCGCTAATGTCGGCATTGTTATCAGTGATGGCAAGGGCAAGGTATTTCTCGCAAAAAGAGTAGGTCAGCAATCATGGCAGTTCCCTCAGGGCGGCATTGATAAAGGTGAATCTGTAGAGCAAGCTTTATATCGGGAGTTATATGAAGAGGTGGGCTTGGAGTCTTCAGATGTGAAAATCATTCAGCGTACTAAAAGGTGGTTACATTACCGCATCCCGGAAGCTATGCAGCGCAAGCGCTCAAAACCACTTTGCATAGGTCAGAAACAGAAGTGGTTCTTTCTGCAAATGACCGGAGATGCGGCAAAGGTTCGCT
>JBLHGN010000209.1:0-6515 GCA_047616325.1 Lentisphaeria bacterium | reverse complement strand
AGGCTGTGCCAAACTAGACTCCCTGGTTATAAAGGCCAGTGCCGGCACACTTTTCAAAGCGGCCATTATACGCTGCGACAACCTTGCACAAAGCCTGCAACAATTAAAACAAAAGTCAGTCAATGTTATTGGAATGGAGGCGAATGCAGCACTTAGATTAGGCGAGTATTATCCCAAACAGTCGGCAGTGTTTGTACTGGGAAACGAGACCGAAGGATTATCAAACGAAGTTCGTGCGCTGTGCGACTCCAGTGTAAAGATCCCGATGCTAAATGGCGTTGGATCTCTCAACGTAGCCATTACCGCGAGCCTAATTGCCTTCCGCAATGCACTTTAAGCATCGCTTGGACTATGCGCTACTCATCACCATCTATTTCTTTACGCTCCACAGGCACATCTATTTGTTTAACAGACCATAGCGACCGACTCACCAAGAAAAAGAAAAACAGTGACACGCTGGAAATACTCATAAAACTGAGTATTTCATCGGTACTCATATACTTAATTACATAGCCTGTTACCAGGGCTCCAATGGGTGCAGCACCGAACAATACCGCCTGATAAATGGATATTGCACGTCCCTTCATGCCCTTTGGCGCCAGCGCTTGGAGCACTAATCGGCAGCGCCCAGCAGAATTTCCAGCAACTAAACCCCAGCAATATATTAGGGCGTAAAACCCCCACGTAGTAGGATGCTTCATTAAAGCAAACCCGATTAGTGCGGTATATAGCAAACTGAATAGAGCGCCTTGCCCTGGATACTCTAACGTCGATTGTTTTAATAAACCGAGGTGGGCTGAAATCATTCCAACCACAAACACTAACTGAAGGCTGCCGAATTGTGCCGCTGTAAAGCCGTAGTTATGTGCAGCCAAAATGGGAAGCAAAACCAAAAACACCCCCATATGCATATAACCATTAAAAGCGATCAATACTAATAACTGCTTTAAAGGAACACTGGTTTTAATAAGGCCAAACCCTTCACGCACATCAAAAAATGTGTTTACAAAAGCAACTTTTTTTTCATCTTTAGCTTTCGATAAAGTTATCGTTGTTACAGCCGACACCAATGCCAAACTTGCCTGTATGGCCACAACAAACACCAAGCCTATGGTGTCAGACAGCGCGGCCATTGCAATACCCACACTTTGCATGCTGAACTGGGTAATACTCAACAGAGATATGCGTTTTTGAACAGTGTGCAGCTTAATATTGGAAATAAGCTTTTCGCGTACCGGCTGACTCAAGGCATTTCCCACCCCTACCGATAATGCATAAATAACAAGAAGGGAAAGGTTTAGTTGCCCGGCAAACAACAAAACTCCTAGTATAAAATAGCTGCAGAACAACAACATTTGAGCCGTAAAAAGAACGCGCGCTGGATCATAACGGTCGGCCAATGCTCCGGCCAAGAGAATTAAAAAAACGCTAGGAAACAAGCCCGCAGCCTGCACCCAGCCCAGTTCGCTAGAAGAGACACCGAGTTCGTTTACGGCCAACCATGAGAGCAGCACGATGTGCACTCCAGTTGCGAATGCACTTGTTCCGTGAGACAAAAGAAATCGATTGAGATGAGTTAACACGGTCTACTAGCCCAAAAGGGCCATTATAATGGCATGAGTACTTCAATGTTGAACTATTTAAATACAGATAAGAAGCGCAGCAACAATAAAAAACAATAAGTCTCGTGCCACAAAAAAATAAAAACGGGTAGCGTGTAAGTAGTTAGAGCCCTACCGCTAACGAGCATTGGTGTTTCTCAAACATAGGAGATGCAGAATGGATTAGGCAGCACCTTGAATTTTACATCGACAATTAACTCCTAGCCACCAAGTCTGCGGGGCAAACCCGACGATTTACTAAACGTCAACCAATAGGGGCAACCCACCACACCTATCGATAAGTGAGCCAAAAACACGCTTCCAAGCGCACCCAGTTAGAATAAATGCAAAGTAAACACAAGAATCACTAGGAAATACAGCGATCTACACTGCGACCCGAAGTGTTTTAGCGCCACTGGTTTCACCAAGAAATTTAACCGTCAACTCTTCTGCGACAACAGGCGTGCTGCAACCTTCGTACTTCACCTTTACCTGAAAGACTTCGAGTGGGCCACTTCCCGACATATTGACACGACCATTTAACAGCAAACTTTGAGAGCCTCCCGACATGCAGCGATCAACAGGTATAGAGCGCTTGCCCTCTCTGTCTTGATACTCGAGAAATAGATAGAGACGCCCTTCTTTTTTAAGAGAAGCCTTGAGCCACACAGACAAATCTAAAGTCCCCTGCCAAGATTTTTTAAAATTCCAACCGCTCTGAGACATGATTTGCGAGGGCACGAAAGAAGAAAGTATTTTTTCTTCCATATTTCACCAACCTTATTCATTAGATGTAACGCGAGATATCCTATCTGTTTATTTTAAATTTTAGCTCAACCTCAAATGGTTTTGAGGAAAACCTACTATCAAAATACAAAGTAGAATGCCAAAATGTAGTTTTCCATTCGCCCATTGTAATCTCTTGTCGAATAGAAGGTAGTGCGAGGAGCGTCAGTTGTCGAAATATTTTACGATATTTTACAGTTTTGAGATCTAGTTCTAAGTTCTACTGGAATAACGCCCGGCAAGAGGGCACAAAAACAGAATAAAAAAGGGTCACTTAAAAGTGACCCTTTCGCCTAGGCGCTTCGCGTTCGATTAGAGTTTGTACCCAGACTCCTCGTGCATCACCACGTCTAGCCCCTGAATCTCCTCTTCTCGGCTCACTCGAATACCACCGGTAATCAGACCAGTAAGCTTTACGATAATGAAAGTCATAACAGCCGAAAAGACAATGGTAGCAACAACGCCGACAGCCTGTACGCCCAACTGCCCGCCCATGCCACTCACCCGATCGGAAAAACCATGCCCTGAAAAGATGCCCAGTTGCGTAGACGAAAAGACACCAGCCAACAATGTGCCAAGTATGCCCCCAACGCCGTGAACGGGAAAAACATCAAGTGAGTCGTCGATTACAAATTTTCGCTTTATAAGCTGGGTCGCAAAAAAACACACAACGCCAGCTACAGCGCCAATAACAAGAGCTCCAGCGGGGCCCACAAAGCCTGACGCCGGTGTTATCGTACCAAGGCCAGCCACCATGCCAGTAACAATACCGAGCACACTGGGTTTCCCAAACCGACTCCATTCCATCCCCATCCACGCCAGAGAACCCGCCGCCGCAGAAATGTGGGTGACCATCATCGCCATGGCGGCACTTTCATTTGACGCCAATGCACTGCCCGCATTAAAGCCAAACCAGCCGACCCAAAGCATGCCAGCACCACATACCGTCATCGTCATATTATGGGGCGCCATGGAGGTGGTTGGGAAACCCTCTCGATTACCAATCATAATGGCGGCCACAAGGGCTGACACACCCGCAGTAATATGAACCACGGTGCCCCCAGCAAAATCGTAAAGCCCCATTTGCGCGAGCCAACCTCCGCCCCAAACCCAGTGGCACACGGGGGCATAAACAAGCGGTATCCAAAGAATGGTGAACACCACCACAGAGGAAAACTTCATTCGCTCTGCAAAAGCGCCCACAATAAGCGCCGGAGTAATGATGACGAAGGTCATTTGAAACATCGCAAAAAGTGATTCGGGAATGTCACCCATTAGCGTTTCTTTGGCCATGCCGACAAAAAACACACGGCTAAGGTCTCCAATAAAGGCGTTGCCTTCACCAAAACTGAGGCTATAACCGAAGGCAAACCAGAGGAGAGATGCAATACACGCGATGGCAAAACACTGCATTAACACCGACAGTACGTTTTTTGTCCTCACCAAACCGCCATAAAAAAGCGAAAGACCCGGCAGGGTCATAAACAATACTAGGGCTGTGGCGGTCAACATCCAAGCGGTATTACCCTCACTCAAGGATTCCGCGAAGGCGGGTAAAGGAAAAAGAAAAAGAAAAACACACGGCAAAAGCTTAAACAGGCGTCTCATTAAGCACTCCCCAAAAGAAGATTAATTGAATTGTTATTTTTAATGCCTGAATCTATAGATCCAGGCAGCGGTCAACGACGGCTAAACCGCGTTTAAGATGTTTCATAATTGAGATATACAGACACCATCGTGCACCATAACGGCATACGCGCACCAAAAATCCCCACCGAAAGCACCACAGGCGCGCACATTAGCATAATCTTTTAGATGTGTCTTTTGGAACAGACCACTACTGCAGGTTATCGATGTTAGTAGATAAAGTTGATGTACGAGGAGCGAAAGAAAGGGGCTGCACGAGCGATAAAAATCTAAAGCGACCTAAACTCGCGTATTAGGCTGCGCAAATACGCTAACTGATCGCACCTACCGCCATAGGCAATGCAAGAATAAGTCGAAGCAATCAACACTAATTGACTGCGCCATAGGGGTTTTTGTACGGCAACTCGCTCGGCAAAGGCGTGCGGTGTTTCGCCTGTCTGAGAAACAAAACCTTTCTTCGCCAAAAATCGCATATAGGAGGCATAGTGCTGCTGTTCTGGGGTTGAGTATTTAATTCGCCCTCGCCAGGTTAACCACAAATAGGTGAAGGTCAAAACAAAACCATATACGGCAAGTAAAAAACCGGCAATTCGCCATACGTCGGTACCCCCCAATAGATTTTTTAGCACGTCCGCTTGCTGACGTGTGTCATAAGCCAAAACCCACTTGTGCCAGCTATAGCTGAGCGCATCAGCTCTCAGTCGGATCATAGAGAACAACTTCGAGCTGAAAATACCACTTCGCATAAAACTCTGCTCGCTATCTTCTAGCGATTGCTGCAATCCCTGCTCTATGCGTAGAGGTGAAACGGCAGCAGTGGGGTCTACCCTAAGCCAACCCTGGCCTTCCTGCCAAACTTCCGCCCAGGCATGTGCATCTGACTGCCTAATTAACAGGTAGTTTTCAAGGGGATTGAGCTCACCACCCTGATAGCCCACTACCACCCGCGCGGGAACACCAGCCGCTCGCATCAGCGTTACGAAACTACTAGCAAAATGTTCACAAAAGCCGCGCCGAGTATAAAATAAAAATTCGTCCACGCTATTAGTGCCGGGAGGTGGCGGTCGCATGGTGTAAGTAAAGTCCGCTCTATACATGTCGAGAGCACGCTGCACTATGGCCATGCCGCTTGCACCCGAACCTAGCCACTGCTGCGCCAGTGCAAGGGTTTTTGGATTAGCACTACGCGGCAATTGCAAGGATTGGCGACGTTCTTGGTTTGAAATTCCCTCGGGAGACCCTCGGTAGTCCAATACCGAAGTCACCGTGTATTGGCTTCTGCTGGCGACAGGGCTAATGCTGCCCACCAAAAAATTATCGGTGAAGCGCACTTTTAGACCACTTGACTCAACATTAAGTGGAGCCATTAATGTGAACAACCAACGCTGCTGATGGGGCTCTAGCAATACTTGATAGCGGAGCTCAGAGGTCGGATTACCGCGGTATAGGCCCCAAAACTCCGGCGGTGCGTCAGCGCGACGCAGACGATAGTCACTGCTAGTTCGACTATATTGCCAACGACGCCCATCGAATTGATCCAACACCAGCGCACGCCAATAACGCTTATGCTGCGGCGGTATTCGCCCAGGGTCGTCAAAAGTGACTCGAAATGCAGGCGCCTGAGATTGACTTAAGGCGGTGAAATCGCCCGGCGACATACTGTCGCTAAAGCCCGTGGTACCGATGCTTTGTGCTAGTGGAACATTCCAAAGGGCGCCGATTCTTGGCAGCACCAAAAACAACACCAACATTAGCGGTAAGCACTGCGCAAACAAAATCAAACTTCTGCTAAAAGCTCGCGTAAAAGACTCTGGCCGAGTTCGATATACACCCATCCAAGCAAAAATAAGCACAACAATCGCAGCCGCACTGTAGATGGCCATAAAGATAGTTTGATAAAAAATAAAGTGTGCGGCGATGGAGAAGAAAGCGATGAATACTATTAACAGCACGTCGTTAGGGCTGCGCATTTCCACTAGCTTTAGCACAAAAGACACCACCAAAAATGCAACCATAGGTTCCACGCCGATAGTTCCCGTATAGGAGATGAGAAGACCTGCGACGCATACCACCGCCAACACAAATTTCGTGCGGGCTTTAGGAAAAGGCCACGCGCCGCGGAAAATTTGAAAACGCCAAATTACGGTCAGTAGCCACACGGCGGGCAGCCACGTAGGCAAATTAAAAAACAAGGGGATGATTGAAACACCCTGAGCAAAGAGCAACCAAGCTAAAGATGTACGAGACACCAATGTCGAAACGCCACTCATTCATTCACCTGAAAAAGTGCCAGCGCTTGCAAGACTTCGCGCCTGTGGTTCTCACCAGAATTCGGTGAGATTTTTTTAGCGGGAAGTAGCAATCCGTAATTTTCGTCTTGCTGATGAAATTGCAGCGCCCAATAACATAAGCCCGAAAGCTGCAATTCACCATCGTTGCTGGTCATGCTGGAAAAATCCAGCCAGATTTCCCGCGATATAT
>JBLHGN010000208.1:0-6551 GCA_047616325.1 Lentisphaeria bacterium | reverse complement strand
TACACTCTTGCGCTGGTGCTCTCACAACTATTTACCTTGTCTGTTCGATTATACGGTAACTATAAGAATAGATGGTTTTCGGCATATATTGCTGCGAGTAGGGCTAAATACGGGTTATCTTGTTTAGATGCTCCAGCAATCCATCCATATCATATTGACTGAGGTGTTCGCGATAGCTGGCGGCCAATGCTTGTGCCAAAGGCCCGAGCATTTCCAGTTCGTTTAGCGCGGTTTCTAGCCTTTCAACCTCGGAGTCTTCGGCGGCCTCTTTGATAAGTAGATAGAGTGCTGTAGGTATCTGCACCTCAGAAAAATCGCTGCTTGTTAGAGCGGTATTTCTATCGGTGGACGTGGCTTCGCTATACTCGAAAGTGACATCGAGGTATTGCTTTAAGCAGTCATAAATAGACTCAATGCGAAACGGTTTAGCAATGCACTTGACAAAATCCCTAGCCATATACAGGTTTTGGTCTAGGGCGGTAATAGCGACACATGGTGGAGTGCGTTCTTGATAGAGCTGTTTTATTTTTGCCCGCGTTTCCAGCCCGTCGAAGTCGGGCATTTGAATGTCGAGAAAAATTAAGTCGGGCCACTGCGCCGCCGAAGCGTTTTTAAGCTTATCTAGGGCCTCTTCACCGCCGTTAGCTTGTTCGACGGTGGTGCCAATATTTTTGAGCATGGCCGACAGCACGATGCGGTTGGTTATAACATCATCCACTACGAGTACATGTGCGTGATTTCCATCCGCAAAATGCAAAACTTTTAGGTCGCGATCGTTGCGTAATGTCGCCGGCCCCGACGCTAGAACTAGGGGTATAGAAAAATAAAAACGACAACCGCAAGAAGGCTGCGATTCCAGAAGTAGCTCTCCCGCCATGAGGGCCACGTGCTTGGACGCTATGGTTAATCCGAGACATGTACCACCTTTGCTGAACCCCGCCTCTGCCTGTTGGAAAGGCTCGAAAATTGTGGTTTGAGCTTCTTTCTCGATGCCTTCGCCATCGTCTTGCACTTCAAAGTGAAAAACGTTTTTCGGCGCTTGTTTGAGGCTCAGTACCACGCTGCCCTTGTCGGTAAACTTAACCGCGTTGTCCAGTAGGTTGATCAATATTTGGCGGAGCTTGGCCTGATCTCCTTGTACGTATATGCGTTCTCTGCTGCAGTTGGAAACTGCCACTTTAGCTTTCTTTGTCGACAACGATTAGAAAACATCTGTGCTAGCCCCTCTAGCAGAGCAAGCAAGTCGAAGGCCATCAAATTTAGTGCCATGTTGCCAGCTTCGATTTTTGATATATCGAGTACGTCATTGATGAGTTCGAACAAGTAGTTGCCAGAGTTTTCAATGGCTACCGTGGCCTGCCGCTGATCGGCTAGTAGTCGTGGATCGCGTTGAAGAATTTGTGCAAAACCTAGCACGGCGTTCATGGCCGTGCGAATTCGTGGGACATATTAGCTAAAAATGCGGATTTTTCTTTGTTGGTAAGCTCGGCAGATAATTTTTGTTCTTCGGCAACTTGCTTTGCATTTTCAGCTGTGATTGTCGAATCTTTTAGCAGGGCGGTTCTCTCTTGAACCTTATGTTCCAGGTGCAATTCAGCCGCACGTAAATTGTCGTTTATTTTTCTTTCAAACGTAATTTTGTTCTGATGAGAGCGAAGGTATGTGTAAATTTCACTCAGCAAAAATAATACGTACACGAAATACTCCCACCAAGTTTTCCTCCAAGGCGATAAAATGTCAATTGCTAGGGTGGCACCCTGTTGCTTCCAGACGCCTTCATTGTTGGAGGCTTTTACCAGAAAAATATAGTGTCCGGGGCTAAGTTTGTATAGGTTGCTGTGCGACGGTTACCAACGTAGTTCCACTTGGGGTTAAACCCGTCGAGCTGATAAGCGTATTTTTTTTGCGGTAGAGTATGATCGAGAGCGGCATACGAAATTGAAAATACCGACTGGTTATGCTTTAGAGTGATTTTGTCGGTAAAATAAATGGGTTTTTGCAAGGGAGATTCTTTTTCACCAATGGCAACAGACTGATTAAAAATTTGAAAATCCGTAATATGCACAGGAGGTACGATGTTATTTTCGAATATTTGTGCGGGTTTAAAAATAGTAAGTCCTTCGGTACTACCAAAAATCACTTTATTGGCCTGTGTTTTTAAGTGTGCCGGGCGATTGAAGTTATTGCCTGCGATACCCATGTCAGTATCATAATTTTTGAAGGATACCGTGCTGGGGATAAAGTGCGACAATCCAATTTCGGTACTAATCCACAAACCTCCTCCGTTGTCTGACAGAATTCCAGTGACGGTATCGCTGGGCAGCCCTTGTGCAATACGAAAGTTCGTTACACCGTTATCTTTATCAATTCTATGCTGGCCAGTTTGGGCGCTGCCGACCCAGATATTGCCGTGTGTGTCTTCAGCAATATCCCAGATGTGGTCACTTTCCAGAGGGTAGGGGATAAACTGGTCCGAATGGTTTTCTTTAAACAATAGTTGCGAGCTGGTGCCCACCCATAAGGTACCGCGGTTGTCTTGGTAAATAGCCGTTACCCAGGTGCCCTGAATCTCATCCTTTTCACTTGGCCAGTACTGTATAAACTGGTCGGTTTTGCGCTGGGAATAATAGAGGCGACTGCATTGAGTTCCCACCCACATTTGCCTATCTATATCTTCGTATATGGCCCAGATTTTTTTCACGTGGTACATTTTCGCTCAGTTGGTAGTGGCGAGCTATCTTAGTGTCGCGCTGAAATCTATTGAGTCCTTACCCCCAAGTCCCCGCCCTCAATGTGCCATGGGAATCCAATAAAAGCTTAAGAATAGTGTCTCCTGATAGGCTGTTGGGCTCACTGGGGTCGTGAAAATAACGTGTGACGGTTTTTTTTTGCGGTCAACATAGTTAAGGCGCCCCTGAGTCCCCACCCACAGGTTTTGTTGTTAATCTTCGGCAATGCTTAATACCGCACTGTGACTAAGACTGTTTTTGTCTAAACGCTCACTTTTTAGTATGGTAAACGCGTGTGCGTAGGGATTCATTTTTGATACCCCTGCCGGCGAGTGACCAAACCATAAAGTGCCGCTGTTGTCTTGAAAAATAACTCTTATGGCATCGCTTACCAGGCTATTTCGGTTGTATGGCTCTGGCCGGTAGTGAAAAAAAGTATCCGAGGCGGGGTCCAGTAGACCTAAGCCAGCGCCATCTGTGGCCACCCATAGGTTGCCGTGGGCATATTCTGCAATATCTCTAATGGCCCAATAGGGCACATCGCCAAAATCAGCCGTTATCGGTGTGTAGGGTTTAACGGTTTTAGAGCCCCTGTCTAGGCGATTGAGACCGCCTTCACCGGACGTTCCTACCCATACCCCCCCACGGAGTCCAAAAAAATACTTCGTATTTGGTTATTACTTATGCAGTCTGGATCCGCCGGGTTGTGTACGTAGTGGGTGAATTTATGGCTGAGCGTGTCAAAGTGGCTAAGCCCGTGAGCCATTGTTCCTATCCACAGGCCCCCGTGGCCATCGTCCACGATTTTCATTAGCTCATTACTAAGCGGGCTTTGGCGGTTGCCGGGCTCATGTAGAAAACGGGTCACAATCTCGGTAGATGGATTCAACATATTCAGACCACCATCCATAGTGCCCATCCACAAATTGCCTTGGCTGTCTTCGCTTAGGCTGAGAACACGTTGGAGTTTAGGCTGTTGGGGTTATTTGAATCGTGGATGTATCGCGTAAAATCATCGCTTAGTGCACTATATTTATTAAGTCCGTGGGTGGTTGCTATCCATACAGTGCCGCGAGAGTCTACGAGGAGATCATTCACTGCAGTGCCACTGATGCTGGTTGGTTGCTCCAGGTGGGGAAGGTAGAGGTGAAAGCCGTTGCCGTCGTAGCGTGCTAGGCCGGCCTGGCCGCCTACCCACAAAAACCCCGCCTATCCTGTGCAATATCATTGACTTCGCCGATGGTTTTTAGAGCCGTACTTGGAAAAGGGCTAAATTGGTGATTGGGGCGATGTGACGAATTAGCGTCGATCGTCGCGCTCGGTCCCAGAATCAAAACAAAGAGGCAAAGACGCGCAACGTATGCTGAGTTGTGCAATATTGACTTTATCAAGGACATAATGGCGTTCGTTGGTGTGCGGAAAACGAGTAGCAGGAACGTGTGTGCTATGTACATTGCTTAGAAAACCAAAGCTCTTATCTCTGCTCGTATGCCCGTAGGGTAATAGTTCGGCACAATCATGTGACGATAGAGGCCAAAGATCAATGCCTAGCTAGAGCGACTATCGGTTTGAAGCAGGGGCGTCTGTGATTTTAAGTATAAACGTCAGGGTTCCGATGAGTAACGACATACCCTGTCTAACAGTATAGTTTACGGTAAGCGGTTAAATCTTATTTGTGGTGAATGAGTGCGGCCCCAACAAGGTATAGCGCAGGGTGAAATTCAACCAATACGAAATTCAACTTATACAATAGAGGAGTGCACTTGTGGTTACGGTAAGTGGTAGGGTAAAGGGCAAGGTGCAGGGAGTGGGCTTTCGCTATTTCGTTCAAGACAGCGCTCGCCTGCACAGTGTGGCTGGCTATGTGAAAAATGCCGTTGACGGCAGTGTCGAGTTTGTATTGCAGGGCCCCCCTGCACAGGTGCAAGCGCTTGTTGGGTGCATAGAAAAGGGGCCACGCTTTTCGAAAGTTGAACACCTGGAATACTTAGAGAGTGTCCCAAGTGAGACGTTTAATACGTTTGAACTGCGTTATTAGCGCACCTCGCTTAGCTGCATTTCGAATCGCCGCAGTTTAGACAGGTGGCACAGCCGTCCATCACAATGGTAGCCTTAGTGCGACATTTGAGGCAGAGGCGTGCTGAACTAGGGAAACCCCCTTCCGCCGTAACAAGTCCTTTCTTTTGATCGTATTGTGCCTTTTTTTCAGCCAAAATCGATTTTTGGTGGGCGCTTAATTCGTCTGGTTGCAGCAGGCCAATGGTTTTTAAATGGGTTTTAATGGCGTCGCCAATTTCCGCTATTAAAGAGGGCATAAAGCGGCCGCCACTTTTAAAGTAACCGCCTTGAGGGTCGAAAACGGCTTTTTGTTCTTCAGCGAGAAACGTGACGTCTCCGCCCTTTCTGAATACCGCCGAAATTACCCGCGTTAACGCGACTACCCATTGAAAGTGGTCCATATTTTTTGAATTTATAAATATTTTAAAGGGGCGACGCTGTTCATGAGGGGTGTCTGAGTTGAGGATAATGTCGTTGATGGTGATATACATCGCGTGGTCTTACAGCGGTGTTTTTATCTTGTAGGTAGCTCCCACCAACATTTCGGGGCGGCTACTTTTTCGTGCATGTGTTCAATGGCGGCTTCGGGGGCTTCAGCTGCAGCAGCATTGTCTGTGTCCGCTGGTGCGTTATCTTTCACGCGAAAGCCCACAATTTTAGATTCTATTTTATGTGGCATTCCTGGGTTCCTTACATGTTGATCTAATTTGAAAAGTTAGTGCCCGGCCATAAACGTCCACTAACTGCGTCGCAGAGAAGTGGACGCTAGTTACAATTTTCCGTAGTAGCCTTCTTTTAAGGCGTCGTAGAGGTTGGCGGCGGTGTGGGTTTCGCCATCGTATTCAATGGTTTCGTTGCCCTTAAGTTCCAGTGTTCGGCCATCGGCTAAATCGAAGCAGTAGGTAGTGTTTTCGAGGTCTTGTTCGCGCACAAGCACCCCTTGAAATACCTCTGGATTAAAGCGGAATGTAGTGCAGCCTTTAAGGCCCTGGTCGTAGGCGTATAAATAAACATCTTTAAATTCGTCGTAGCTGATGTCGGTGGGCACATTAATGGTTTTTGAAATGGACGAGTCTATCCATTTTTGAGCGGCAGCTTGTAGATCGACATGTTGCTGGGGTGAAACTTCATCACTGCAAGTAAAGTAACCGGACACTGACGCTGCGGTTGCCTCTTTGTCTACAAGCGTACGATAGGCGAGTAACTGGTAGGAAAATACATCCACTTTTTCTTTGGTGCTCTTACCCTCACAAATAATGTTGCGCGATTAGTGATGGGCAAAACTCGGCTCTATGCCGTTGCTGGTATTGTTAGCCAGCGACAGTGAAATAGTGCCGGTGGGGGCTATAGACGAGTGGAGCGTAAAGCGACAACCTTGCACCTCAATTTGCGCCACCAGCTCGGGGTCTTCCTCGGCGATTTTTGTCATGTAGTGGCTGTAGCGGGCGAGTAATACCTTACCGGCTACTTTGTCGCCGGCACTAATGCCATTGCGCTGCATTTCGGGTTGTAAGCGCAGCATATCCTCGGGGACAATAAATTCCTCGTCCATGATCGGCGCGGGGCCTTTTTCCTTAGCCAGTTCAAGGCCCGTGCGCCAACCGGTGAGTGCCAGTTCTTTACTGACTTGTTCGTTAAACCTAAATTCCTCAGTTAAACGTTCCCTACCAGCGCTGTTTTCAACACCAGGTCAGTCAATTACTTTCAGAATAATGTAAGTTTAGTTGACGATATAACCTTCATTCGGAGGTTTTAATAGCGCCC
>JBLHGN010000207.1:0-6557 GCA_047616325.1 Lentisphaeria bacterium | reverse complement strand
AGAATCGCTATTCAACGACAGCTCAAAAAATTCTTGGCGAACTGTTTATTAAGCAAAACGAGCTTCAAAAGGCCGAGAAGTTATATACCCGTGCCCTAGAAGTGAGGCCGCTCGATTGGGCTCGATTAGGTTTGGCAAAGGTTAAACAGTTAAAGGGCGATCTCGATACGGCAGGTTCTTGGCTTGATCGCATTGTTAGTGACAATCCCTTGTTTTTGCCGGCTTACGATGTTCTTGCAGACAACTGGGATATGAAGGGCGTACACCTAGAGTCACTGAACACTTTACAGAAGGCCGTAGAGGTGTCGCCAATGTCGATTCTTAGACAAAAACGGCTCGCGATAGTTGCTGAAAAGAATGGCAATTCTGCCCTAGCGATAGAGGCATTGCGTAAAACCGTGCGACTGGGCCGTCTATCATGTTATGGCGAGTTGGATGATCAATTTAATTTCGCTAGAGCTGTGTCAAATGCCATTCAAAACAAGGTAGACCTGCCAAATGGTATTGCCGCTGAGGCGCTCACAATCTTACATACCGCACAGAAAGAAATGGATCTCACTGATGAAGAGGTGGCTCAATGCCATATGTTAACAGGGCGCATACATGCCAGTAGTGGCAACCACTCAGAAGCGAACGCGAGCATGGGCGAGGCCGAGCGCTATTTAGACGAAGAGGATGTGGGTATCGATGCCGAATTGGACAGGCTAGAATTGTTACTGAGTATGGGCCAGAAAATTCAAGCTGAGGATTTGCTCAAAAATTTGCAGGAAAAATATCAAGGCGATCAGAGTGCCCTTGAAAAAATCGACCGTTTCCTAAATGAACCCGCCAGTGCAGCTAATAAAGAGTTGGTGGCCAAGGTTAACCGAGAAGGCATTGATTTATATTCTGATGGTGAATTTGATACTGCGCTTTCCTGCTTTGAACGTGCGCGAATATTGTTTCCTAATCATGTGGGTATTCAACTCAATATTGTGCAGTCTCTGATTGGAAAAATGAGAATCGAACCAGAAAATGAGTTTTTGCAAAATGAATGTCAATCTTCGCTTGATTTAGTACATTCATTAGTCGACAGCGACCACCCTCAGTACAGTCGATTTATTAGGCTTAAAAGAAAAGCTAAACTTGCGTCATCGGAGCAAATATGAACAACAATGAACAAAAGCTAGATTTTTCCTTGGTTTTGGCCTCTAGTGTTCACGATATGAAAAATTCTGTTGGCATGTTGCTAGCCTCTTTGGAATCATTGATTGAAGAGTCTCCTCCCACCACCCAAGTTCAGTCAAAAAGATTTAGCACCTTGCAGTACGAAGCGTCGCGTATTAACGGTGAGTTAATACAACTGCTGACTATTTACCGTATGCAAAATGAATTTTTGCCTGTTCGCATCGACGAGCATTACGTGATAGACGTACTGGAGGACCAGGTGGCGCGCAATCATATGTTGATGGAAACGGGAGATATTGAATTGGTTATGCGTTGTAATGAAAATCTTCACTGGTACTATGATCTTGATTTAATCGGCAGTGTCATACACAATATAGTGGTAAATTGCGTTCGCTATACAAAGTCAGTAATTAGTATCTCAGCCGATGTTGCAGATGACTTGTTGTGCATAATCGTGGCCGACGATGGCCCTGGGTATCCCGACCATATGCTGCAGAAGCCAGCTGGCTTGGTGGAAGATGCGGAAGTAAATGAGGGCAATACCCATCTAGGTTTATATTTCGCAGAAAAAATTGCACAAATGCACAAACAGAATAACCGCCACGGATTTATTAAGCTTGAAAATGGTGGTGAATTAGGCGGAGGGGTGTTTAAATTGTACATCCCGTGAATCGATGGAGGTGTTGCTTCAAATATAGAAGCGCACCTTGTCATCAGTACAAAGTGCGCCGTATTAGTGTTATTTATTAGCTATATTAGTTGTTACAAATCGATCAGCTCAAGCCCTAAATCTTCCAATACATTTTTTTGCGCTGCGCCGCTAACTACTGCGGTATTCGCTTTTTCAGGCAGTAGATATGTGGCTGCCACTCGTTGAAGATCTTGCAGCGTAGTGCCCAAAATTCTCTCGCGAAATATTTGCCGCTGCTCAACAGTTCGCCCGTGTAGCTGGGCATGAAAACATCGCTTCGCTCGCCCTGCAGGTGATTCTGATTTATCAAGGCTGCTTATTGTGCCCAGTATCGCCTCTTCAACTTTTTGTAAGGGGTGTTTTTCGTTTTGTAACCAAGTAAGCGCACGATCGAAGTCCTTCAGTGTTTCTGCTAAACGTGGGTCGCGGTAGGAGTAAAAGCGAAAAGCGCCGATATTGCTGTCTTGTGAGGCACCTCCACCGTACGCACCGCCTTGTTCGCGTATGGCCGTATGCAAAAAACCGTTGCGTAAAAAGCCACCTAAAACAACGAGGGGCGCGGCATCTGGATGGCCCATCGAAACAGTGGCGTAAGATTTAGCGCAAAAATTTACTTGGGTATTGGTTATCCAAGCTTCATTAACCTTGTACTGTAAAGGTTCCAGTGCAAACTTTTGTTGCTCACTACTGTGGGAGTTTTTAGACAGATTTCCCAGTTGGCCCTTAAACTGTTCTAGCTGGTGCTCCTCGCCTACTAATAATAGTTGATGGGTGTTGTGCGTTACTGCGCCGTGCAACATGGTCAAAGCTTCGGCTAATTCAGATAATGCTGATTTATTTTTCGTGGAATCTTTAATTGCCACGTGCAGCGCCTTAATCGCTTTAATGCCTGCCAAGCCCGAAAGCGTATGATTTAATTTGGCAGCAGCACATATGCCCGCGCTAGCGGCTGTCATGGCAAGCGAGTGACCATTCCCGGTTACCCTCTGTTCTTGACTTGTTTTTATCTGTGAGATTAATTCTTCAAGTCGCCCCAATTCGTCGAAACGCACACCATCGATGGTCACTTTCATTAAATCACTTAGCGCTGCATGATTGCGATTAAGTGCCTTGCCAGATACGGTAAAATAATTTGAGGTCACGTTAGGATTGAAAATATCGCTTCTTATTGAGCTGTAAGCGCCAAAACCTCCGCTTACGCTGGCTTGCCTGCGCTGCATTTCTAAATAGCTGTTGTCGCCAACACCTAGTTCACTAATGATGCTACCGTATAGAGGTAGTTTGGAAATTAAATGTTCGGGTAGTTTTGGTATCTCAAATATTGCTTGTTGATAGACTAAACCATTAGTGCCTGCGCTAAATTCTGTTAGATCAATTTCTCCTACTATGCCGCGCTTACCTTCGACGCTGGCCTCACTTTTTGGTACATCTTTTAAAGTGACTTTGGGTAATATATTTTCATCGTCGATGTGCGCCTGTCGCTTTTTCAAGGCCGCAGCCTGTTCGATAATAGATGTCTTTTGTTCTTCAGATAAAGAAGATTGTATTGTGGCTAGCTTTTGCTTTTCTGCTGTTTCTTTGCGTGCTGAAATTTCTTTATTTGGCAGCATGGTAAGCCGAACACAGTGTTGATTATCTATCAGCAATTCTTGTGCCAGTGTTTTAATGAAATCGGGGTTTTGAACATCTTTGCGCAGCTGCTCAAGTTCACCATCGATGTTGAGCAGGCCTACCGGGTCGCCTCGGTGAGTGGCGTTAGTAAGAGCCGTCAAAATTAATTGCAAGCCATAGGGGTAGCTGTCGCCGCCCACTTCACGTTGGTGTAATTCAAGTTGGTGAAGTGCCGATGCCACATCGTCGCTAGCTATGCCGTCTTTCGCGACCTTTTCTAAGGTGCTCATAATTAGGGCTTCGACCTGGTCAGCCGTGTCGTCATTGCAGCCGGCGAGCCCGCATAAGAACGTTAATTCTTTTTGTGAACCATCCAAACCGCAAAGAGGCGAGGGTGCATGGCCCAAATCAGAGCTTTCCAATGCGTGCATTAGTGGTGTTGCACTGTTGTTCAGTAGTACACCCGATAGAAGTTGTGCTCGTAAGCTGTCTCTTAAATTTGTGCTTTTCCCGAGTAACCACGCCAGCACCACATGGGTTTTCTCGCTGATATCTTCGTCATCCATGGGGTAGCTTTCCTGCACTTTTACAGGTGCATAGAAGCGCTTTTCATCGGGGACAGAGACGGTGTATTCCAGCCGCTCAAAATGGACCAAGACATGCTGTTCAAATTTTTGCTGATGGGTTTTGGCGGTGATATCGCCATAGGTCATAAAAATGGCGTTGCTGGGGTGGTAGTGGGTTTTATAAAAGGCGATGAGCTGTTCATAGCTAAGGTCGGGAATTGCCTCGGGGTCGCCGCCACTGTTGTAATGGTAGGTTGTAGAGGGGTAGAGATACTTGCCTATGGTGTGCCACAGTTGCGACGGTACTGAACTCATCGCCCCTTTCATTTCGTTAAACACAATCCCTTTATATTCGAGAACAGAGTCGCTATTGTCGGGTTCGCTAAATTCTAATCTATGGCCCTCCTGCGCGAAGTCCAGTTTGTCGAGTCGTGAAAAAAATACCGCATCGAGGTATACATCTAATAAATTACTAAAATCTTTTTTGTTTAGGCTGGCGAAGGGGTAGGCTGTCCAGTCTGAGCTAGTAAAAGCATTCATAAAGGTGTTGATTGACCGACGTGTCATCATAAAAAATGGATCGCGCACAGGGTATTTTTTGCTGCCACACAAGGCGGTATGTTCGAGAACATGGGCCACGCCGCTAGAGTCGTGTGGTACCGTTCGAAGTGCGACTAAAAAAACATTTTCACTGTCGCCGGCATCGCTGGATGGACTTAGGTGAATGTGTTGAGCCCCGGTTTTTATATGCTGAAATTCTTGCACGGTTAAATTGAGAGACTCAATATCTTGCTCTCGAATAAGTGTGAAGGTTGAATGGTTGAGTTTAGTGTTGGTCATGAATGCCTCGATGGTAGTGTGCCATATGCGTTAATAGTGAATGGCTAAGCGTGAGTCTTTGTTCGAAAATCACGGGTAAAAATGCCGAAGTAATACTTTTTTTGCTACATTTACTCGGGAAGCAAGATAGTCATTGCCGCCTCGGTCTGGGTGCAGTTTTTGAATTAATGAGCGATGCGCTTTAATAATATCCTGTTTGTCCGGATTTTCCTGAAGGCCAAGTATTTGTAAGGCCTCTTGTATACTTGGTTCACCTACGGAAGAGAACGGTTGCTCATCCTTATTAAAAGAGGTCGAGGCGCGCTGCTGTAATGCCCGCATCAAATAAAAAGATCGTTTGTCTTTATCTTGGTAAAAATTCTGCAGCTCTTTTATCTCTTCGCTATTTAGGCTTTGCAGTGTTCGGCCTTCGTGAAGCCCGTGCATTATTGTTCCTGTAAGTTGCCCTTGTTGTAGGTTTAGGCAAACCTCTAGGTAAGGTGTTTTAAATACGGGGTTACCAAAGACTGGGTTTTTACGTAAAAAGTTTAAAAATGGCAATGCCCGAAGAATTGCACCGAAGCTAAATTTTCCAAAGCCGATAAGACCAGCAATAAGAGCGCCTACCCAATGTAGCCTACCCATTAGAGCAGCGACAATGGTCAAACCAATGGCGGCATAAAACAAAACATGAATAATGCGATCTCTTCGCGCTTTCTGCGGAAGTTTGGCGATTTTGTTGAATTGCCAAACTATAAAGGCAATCACTGCAGTGGCTAGTATAAATCGAATTAACATATGTATTTAAGACGCTATGCTGAGTGTGAGGCCAACGGAAGAAAAATATGCGACTTCCTGTTCTAACTTGGCAAGTGTTAGGGGGTTGTCATCCAACCATTCTTTTTGGAAAGATAATATATAGGTGCTGTCATCGCAGCGAAAAGTTGGCAGTATGTTCACATCCTCTCGACGTCGATACAGACATATTGCTAGGCGTAAACATAATAAAATGGGTATAAATGCCTTACGCGCCTCAAGGTCTAAACCTTCAAATTTGTTTATGTCAATTTTTTTGCGGTGTGCGCGCACTAAATTGGCAAGGATGTATTGTTCATAGCGACCAAAACCTGCCAGGTCGCTGTGGCGAAGAATGTAATGCGCATGGTGGTGGTACCCCGAATGGGAAATGCTCAAACCAATTTCGTGGACTTGTGCTGCCCAGTCGAGAATTTTGGTTCTGGAGATGCCCGGTAGGCTGGCACTTTTTATTTGCTTCCAAAACTTATTTGCGGTGTTGCTGACTCGGTCTGCTTGCGCTTGATCTATGCCGTATTGGACTTTAAGTTTGTCGATGGTGTCTATTCGCGCATCGTGATTACTCAGGCGTCCCATCGTGTCATACAGTAAGCCTTCTTTTAAGCTGGCGTCGGCTACGTGCAGTGTTTCAAATTTTAATTGGTTGAATATCGCTTGTAAGATACACAATCCAGCGGGGAGTACGTCACGGCGAAGTTTGGGGACATTTGTCGATGTTATCCCTCCATTGTTTATGGTCTCTTCGACTAGCTTTTCTAACGATGCTTTTCGTACAACCGCGCCACCATCGTGCTCTACGAGCAATTCGGCGACGGCCTTCATCGTTCCCGATGTTCCATAGGCGATTTCCCAGCCTTTTTTAAGATAAATTTTACGAATATTTTCAA
>JBLHGN010000206.1:0-6563 GCA_047616325.1 Lentisphaeria bacterium | reverse complement strand
TCAAGACATGGAATATCTCTATCTAAAAATTAGGCAAGAAGCACTTGCTACCTGATAAAACTTTGAAATTTACCGAACAACCGGAACTTGGAAATTCAGAGGAATTGGTCAGCCAAAGTGGTAAAGATCCGTATTATGTTGCTAATCATAAGTCCTGGCTAACTGCTAATTACTGCATTAAATAGAAGTATTGAAATTAGCGAGTATGGGAGCAGCCACTAAAAATAGCGCATTGCGCTAAGAATGAAGATTCTATCCCCGACACAAGTACACCGCAATCGATAAAATGGGAATGAGGCTGCGCTTAATTATTTTATAATTCGTTTTCATGACATGCTTTAATTTAGAATTGGAGTGAGTACCCCTAAGATACTATATCTGCCTTGTTCACTTTTCCATTTTTACTTGTTCGTTTTTGACCCTAGACGCTGTTCTACTGTGCACCCGCCTCCGTCCACTTCGCCAAGACTGCCAGGGCAGACATCATTAGCTTCGTTTATTCCATCTTTGTCGCTATCGATTATTTCTTCGCCAACCAAAAAAATGTCGTCAATCTCTATATCAAAGGGTCGCCTGGAAAAATGGGGTTGATCAACCATACTGGCTATAGCAAACACGTAATATATAGACCTCAATTCTATCGGTCCAGATAACAACTGCGACATAGGGATCTCAATTTTTTGCCAGTCATCTGAAGTTTTTTGCGAAAACCTTTTCTCTCCAGCAGGAAAATCGACCCAAACACTTCCCTGCAAGCCATCAATCAAACCTACCCGATATGAGATACTGTCTGGCACTTTAATCTTAAAATTTAGCCTTGACTTGGCCCCAGTAAAGTTACTTAAATCTGTTGGAAAGCGGGTTTTAATACCAGCACCAAACCATCCTTGCCCATTAATGCGTAAACTTAACACCTGCCCGTCGCCACCATTTTGAGCCTTACGCTCTGACATGGAATTTTCCCACACAAAAAATTTATTTGAAGCAGCATCAACATCAGCGCGTATTATGTTTGAACTAAAAATTATATAGGGTTCTTTCTGCGGAAGAATTTCACAGCCATCAAAATCGACACGGGCATGGGCTGCGGTGCTGGGGCATTGGTCATTAACATCTATGACGTCGTCTTGATCCTTATCGACAGCTTTACCTAAATGAAGCACATTAGTATTAACTGGTTTGCTTTTGGCATTAACAAATAGCTCAAGAAGCTTATCTACAGAAAAGTCATATTTTTTTAGGCCGGTGTTGTATATTTTGGAATAAACGCGAAAATCAATAGCCCCCCATTTGCGCTGAGATATTAATTGTTCGTATTTTCCGAAATTATCTTTGGTGAGCGCAAGCATGGGAAGATTAATTACCGTACCGATATCGTCTTTAAAATCGATGCCGTAATGGTAGTCGTGCAATAAAATAAGTGCCCACCCCGCTTCGAGCAGGTGCCCACCCAAGGCTACATTTATGCGTCCATCTTTAATGTCGTTTAAGGCTTCACCAGACCAGCCAATTGCACCTATTAAAGTATCGAGACCTAATACAAAGCCTTTCTCTTCTACGGCACGACTGGCACCATGGGCGAGACGTTCACTGGCGGCCCATATAATGTCAATATTGCTATAGTATTCCAACAAGCTTGCCATCGCTCTTTGTGCGTCGTCTTCACCCCACTCTGTGTAAATGGCCCGCTTTAATTCTAGGTCGTTGCGTCCCTCAATTGCCTCCAACAAACCTTTCTTTCTCAGAACACCGGGGCTGGTTCGGCTTGTGCCGCTGACACCAAGAATAGACATTGGCTTATTTGGTGATGAGGCGGGGCTAATACGCTTCTTTTCATCCGCCAGCATATTGGCTAACTGGGTACCACTGGCTTTATCGTCTGGAAATATATGCCCTAACCAATTGGGGTATTTTTCACGTGGGCGACCCACCAACTCTTTATGAACTTTGTTAAAGGTACTATTAAAAATAAGTATGCGAATATTTTCCTTTTGCGCCAAGCCCAGCATGCGCTCCCCCATATGAAAATATTGGGAAAAGATCGCATAATTGGGTTTCGGCGAATCGGCGGCAGCATCTCTCAAGCGCTGCAGGGCTTCTAGATGATCCATTGCGGGGTAAAACGTTATCTCTACATTTAGGTCTAAGGCCACCTCCTGTAAAAATACTTGCGTGTCCTTCCAAAACCCATCTTCGTCTGGCGGAGCGATAAAGGCAACGTGGATTGGCCCGGGAGTTTGAGCAACCTGGCTCCATGTAACCATACACCCAAGCCCTGCCATCACCATCGAGATATAGCAGGCTCGCTTTACGGCGCTTGATATACGAAATTGAAAGTGTGAAGTTGCGGTATGTAACATAATCAGACAGTGGGCAGCATAAGGGCTATAGATATAAATATAGTCGCGGAAGCCACATTCGTCGAAGAGAAGTGGGATGTATGCGGCGGGATTTTACCTATAGGTAGCGCATGCGAGGGGAAATACTTTGATGCAGAGCCATAGGTGTTAAGTGGCTCACGTTTGCGCAGCTTTACGTAGCAAGCGAACATCTATGGCGGCACAAAGCATGTGGAGCCTAACTACCACCGATATTAGACGGTATGCACTACGCCACCTCCTCGCGGTATTTTAGGCAAAGGCCGTGCAAAAAAATTTCGCAAGAATTGATCCAAACGTACGCGATAGTGCTTGTAACTGGGCTTGCGAAATAGTGCGCTAACCTCATGTTTGCTAACGTGCGAGCCCGCTAATTTCATTACATCAAGGAATTCGTCGGTTCTTATGTCCATGGCGATTTTGAGCTTCATCAAGACCATATTATTGGTGAGCTTCTTTTCAGCCAGTGATGCACGATCGACTTTCATTCCTCGATTTTTAATGATTAGACCATTGAGAAAACTGGCTAACTGCATCTCTTCGTAGACAACAAAATCGACTTCGCCCTCTCTGACCATCCAAGCTCTAATTTGCTCGTGAGACCTTGGGTAATCCGCGAGCGCAAAAATGTGCATCATCGCCGGATCGCTATAGTCAAAGATGTAGCGCAATCGCCGAATAATGTCGTTGTTAGTCATACCATCTATATATCGCCGTGTAAGTTCTCGGCCTATCGAGCAAGGCCAAAAAAAGCCCCGAACAGTGTCCGGGCTTCAGGCTAAAGTTAGAAAGTCACTGCAAACTTACAAAGATTCGAGGAAGCGCAACACTAATTGCTGCTCTGAATCAGACAAGGCCTTGTATGCATCGGTAGACGCCTGGCTCTCACCACCGTGCCAAAGGATGGCCTCTTCTATAGAGCGCGCGCGACCGTCGTGCAGATAGGCGTGGTGAGGCGTACACACTTCGTCACCTTCCGCGCCCGATGGGTTAACCACACTCCCAGTCACACACGCCGCTAAGCCAAGTCCCCACAAGGGCGTGGTGCGCCACTCGCTACCGCTGGCCAAACCTTCGCCAAGATTATCGGCAAGGCCTTCACCCATATCGTGTAACAACATGTCGGTGTAGGGATGAATGGTCTGATTGCGCACCTCGGCCAGCGGGTGGAACTCGCTAGTTTGGAAGGTTTCTGTGCGGCAACCGGTACAGCCAATATTTCTAAACAGTTCTCTGCCCTGCAGAACTTCCAGGTCTTCTACACCAGATTTCCATACACGTTGCGGACGAACACCAAGAGTTGAAATGTACAGCACTAAGCGGTCCAAATTTTCGTCTGGCATAAGAGGGCTATTGGTACCGCAGTTAGTTTGCGCCGAGCCACAATCGGGGTTGGGCAGCACAGATGTGCGCACGCCGATATCGGTATTTAAAGCCGCCGCCACCTGATGCCTTACACTTGAGGCACCCGCTTTCCAGCCGAAGCGCCCCAAACGGGTCAAGGCGTCATTTTCTGGATCGATTGCATTGTTGGCGCGGCCCGATATGCCATCGCCATTGCCATCTTCAGGATCGGCCAAGGCTAAAATTGCACTTTCCGGTATGGCCTCAAGTAAGCCCAGCCCCACTAAACGCGGTGCGATTCGGGCAGAGAAGGTAGCGGGCGCTCCTGCGCTGCGCTGGTAGTTGGGGCTGCGCAGGCCATCGGTCTCTGTCCAGCTGGCGATCGACACATCTCCCTCTGCAGCGCTACCTTTGGGCTGCAACACCCGACCAATATTAGGGTCTGGGGTGCCGTTGACATCACCCACTTTAAATACCCAACGGTCTAGCAATTCGTCATTTTCCGCCACTTTGGCGCCACCGTTACGCTGATGGCAATCGGTGCAGCGCTCGTTGATGTAGTACGTGCCCGACAGGCCAGCATTTGTATCAAATACGCCATTTTCAGGGTCTTCGTCGTGGGCGCCGTCAACAAAAGACGAGTGGTGCACGCGGCGCCCTAACAAAAAGGTTTGTCCGTTATCGTAACCAAGGTTGGTGGCCATTTGCAGAAATTGGTCGTTGGGCTCATCGGTACATTGGTACATTGGTACATTGGTACATTGGTACATTGGTAATGCAGACTGGTATTACCACCCAACCAATATTCCTCGGGAATTTTTTTGCTATCTTCACGAAAATCCCCATCAGCTTCGGCGTACCAAGGCACTATACCTTCACCCACGATCTACAAGAAGGTAGTGTCGTAATAGCTGTCTTGGCCGCGAGGAATACCTGGGGCACTAAACTGACTGACCTCAAATTCGATACGATCACCCAGACGAATTTCACGCACTAAACGGGTTTTTTCAGTACTAGTTTTTTGATAATTGTAATACGTTCCGTCGAACCCCATATTGGTCATAATGCCGTTGCTAGCATATTGTGCTACGGTAGTAATACCTTCATACCACCAGAGGTTCTCAGCTTCTGTGTCACTTAAAGGGACTATGGTGCGCACGTTCATAACAATAGAATTACCGCCCTTGGTTACATAGTCGATGATTTCAATATTGCTAGAGCGGTCTTCAAAATATAATTTGATGAAGTGATCGTAAAATTGAAACGCGTCTTCCCTTGCATGGCGCGTACGGGGACGGTCGGAAAAGCGCGTGACTAATGCATCGGCCGTTTCAAACTGCGTGTCGGGCTCGAGATCAGTAGTTTCGTCGTGCAGCTTGGTGATATCGCCCAACACACCGAAGGGCACTGTCCACCAAACATCACCAGAGCCCTTTCCTTCAGTATCGCCTGTAGCGGTATCGCTAACATAGAAATACAGAGGACGGCCATTGTGAGCCGCGTGCAGGCTACCGTCTTCGCGGGTAATGGTGTTCAAACCGCTAACGCCTGATGCCACGCTATCGTCCACCAACACTGGCGGCCAATTTACTGCGCAACCATCATTGCACACACTAGAGCCCGGCAAGTCTAAATCATTGTCAAACACATACAGGGTAAAACCAGGCTGAGAAGAATCATTGCCGCCAACAAGACGCTCATTGGCAAAACTTACTTCGTTAAAGCTTTCGGCAATTGGGCAGCCGAGGGAGTCGACAATCGCGCCTTCGGGCGTGTCGTCGCACTGATCCACTTCATCTACAACACCATCACCGTCGGCGTCGGCGTCGGCGTCGCTAATGAGAATAAAGCTGAACCAGTTGATATTAACGTCACTGCCTGTAATGTTTAGGCGTATTGTATAAATACCAGTTTCGACACTTACTTGCCGGATAGCGTTTGAAATGTCTGCCAGCCGCCCGTTGCGCCTACGCTGAGCTCACCAACACTTTCGCCGTCTATAACAAGTTCAAATGCACCACTGCTCGCTTCTGATGCGACGCGAGCATCGAGGCGGTATAACCCAGCGCCAAGCTCCGCATCGTATTCAAGCCACTCACCGACGCTGGTCCACCCTACGTTAAAACCGCCATCAACATCCGCTGTGACTTCAATATTGACATTGTCGGTGCGGTATTGACCACCGGTGTTGCCGTCATCGTTATCAAAAAAGTCTTGGTAGTCTTCTGCCGGCAGTAAAACAAATTCCGCTTCGCTGGGGTCGGGCGTTGGCGTAGGTGTAACTGTGGGCATTGGTGCAACCGTTGGTGTAGGTGCGCGCATGGGAGTAGGTGTATTGGATGCAGCGGGGGTGCATCCGCCGGAACCGCCACAAGAAATAAGCCCTAAATATAGTACTGAAGTCAACAAACTCAAACGCAATGTTTTCATTTGATTCTCCCGATAGTTAAATCTTGATTGTTATTGCCTTTAGTTATGCAAGCTTAGCAACACTTTGCTGTATTGGCGCTGGTACAAATAAAGCTGATACCTACATCTATGATTACTTGCTCAAATACCGTTAGGCAAATGAAAATCAGAAACGAAGCTAAGATCAATAAAACATTAATATATCATTCGTTAATTTACATCAAATTTACATGCACCCAAGCGTAATATCGAGACTCGAACTATCAACTAAAAGGGGGCAAAGCAAGACGAGGGGCGCTGAGCGGTAGGCAAAACCGCACGCTAGAATGGTTTTTAAACGCATTTCCCATACAAAGATCTTTGGGTATAAGCTCTATATAGGAAACGGTTCTAGACACTATTCGAACAAAAAATCTACCTTGACGAGAGCCA
>JBLHGN010000205.1:0-6615 GCA_047616325.1 Lentisphaeria bacterium | reverse complement strand
CTTATGACAGATCGAATGGATGTAAATCGATTACTCCTTGAAATGCGTGCGATGAAGGCCCAGTCACATGCGTTTGGTGGCGGCTTGTCCGCTCAGGATGTGGGTAAGGGTGTAAATGCAGTAAACAATGTAAACGGTCCCAAATTTTCCGATTTAATGTCGCAAGCTGTAGGGCAGGTTAACGAAGTTCAGCATGCTTCGGGGGCTATGCAAAAAAGTTATCTTCAGGGCGACTCCAACATCGATATAACCGATGTCATGATCGCATCGCAAAAAGCCGGCGTAGCTTTTGACGCAATGGTGCAAGTGCGCAATAAACTGCTAGAGGCTTATCGAGACGTAATGAATATGCCGATCTAGTTACAGGGTACAGGGTACAGGGTACAGGGTACAGGGTACAGGTTACGGGTTACAGGGCACAGGTTACAGATTGCGGGTTACAGGTTACCAACTACCAATCACCAATGAAATATACATACTAAATTGAGACCAGATTATGGACAGTTCGCTTCCCATGCCTTCCGGTGGCAATAACGACGCTATCGAAGGATTCAATAATCTTAATCTCGTTCGCCAAGCCGGGCTGATGATCGGTCTCGCCGCCAGTGTTGCATTTGGTATTTCCATCGCCTTTTGGAGTTTGGGCGAAGACTATAAACCTTTGTATGGCAGCCTCGACCGCTTAGATTCGTCGGAGGTAGGTAGGATACTCGATTTTAATGAAATTGATTACAAAATTGATGTGGGTAGCGGCGCACTTCTGGTTCCCGTAGACGACTTGCAAAAGGCGCGTATTGTGTTGGCTGAAGGCGGCATTCAGGGCGATAAAACTATGGGTTTTGAGTTGCTCGATCAAGAGCAACCCTTGGGCACCAGTCAGTTTATGGAGGCGACACGCTATCGTAGGGGTCTCGAGGGCGAGTTGGCGAGAACAATATCGAGTATTAATTCTGTTCGCAGTGCGCGAATTCATTTGGCCATCCCCAAGCGAACCGTTTTTGTTCGAGACGGACGCGAACCCAGTGCATCTGTGTTTCTCGAATTATTTCCAGGACGGCCTATAAACTCAAAACAGGTACGCGGCATTGCCAACCTAGTTGCATCGAGCATTCCCGAGCTGGATATCGAAAACGTCACCGTGGTGGATCAAAAAGGCAACTTGCTGTCGGTGGAGGTCGAAGACGAGAAGTTGGTTGCTGCGTCACAGCATATCGACTATGCGCGCAAAGTTGAAAATGACATTGTGCTTCGTATTCGCCGTTTGCTTACCCCTATCGTTGGTGTAGATAATTTTAAAACGGAAGTTTCGGCCGACATTGATTTTACCGAAAGTGAGCAGGCCCAAGAAAGTTTTAACCCCGATTTACCCGCGGTGCGCAGCGAGCAAAAAGTAGAAGAGCAACGGGTAGGGTCGGCTACAGCGGGGGGGATTCCCGGCGCCCTAACTAATCAACCTCCCGCAGGGGGGCGGGCGCCAGAGGTTGCCGGGCCGAGGGGGCAGAAAAACGAGGGGGTCGCTCCGAGCAATTCTCGTGTTCAGTCCACCACTAACTACGAGCTTGATAGAACAGTTCGCTATACCAAGCATGAAAAAGGTCGCTTGCGCCGTCTTACAGTAGCCGTGGTTGTGGATGATAAGAAGGTATTTGGTATTGCGGCCGGCGAGATACAGCCTCCACCAAAACGATGGACCGATGCCGAATTGGAACGATTGACTATACTTATCAGAGACGCTGTAGGTTTCTCAGCCGCGCGAGGTGACAGTGTCAATATTTTAAATGAGTCGTTTTATCCCATGATTTTAAGCGATGTAGTGGAAGACGATATTCCTATTTGGGAGCAGGAAAATGTTCGAACCGCGTTAAAGCCGCTGGCCGGTGCCTTGGTGATTATCGCGCTATTAATCGGGTTGGTGAGGCCCGTTTTAAAAAGTTTGGCCGGTTCAGGCGTTAAGTCTCGCGAAGACGACGAGCGCCGTGAACTTGAAGCACTGCATTCCGCCGGAATTGATTCCTTCGATTCGCTATCGAACGAAACAGTTACGCTAACGGGGGGCGATGTGCTGGGCTTGCCTAGTCCAGAAGAGAGTTACGAGCAACAGTTAAACGCCGTTAAAGGTTTGGTGGCCGATGATGCTGGGCGCGTTGCCCAGGTAATTAAACGTTGGATTAATGAAGAATGAGTGGCGTGGCTAAAGGCAAAGAACCTGCAAAGACCAATTTAACCCGAATAGATCAAGCGGCCATTTTGCTGATGTCGCTCGGTGAGTCGAGTGCCGCTGAAGTACTAAAACATATGGGCCCGAAGGAGGTGCAAAGGCTCGGTACGGCCATGGCGCAACTGTCGAATATCCAGCAACAAGAAGTTGAAATTGTGTTGTCAAATTTTATGGACGAAGTTCGTACACAAACAGGTTTGGGAGTGGGCGCCGACAGCTATATTCGCAATATGTTGGTGGCTGCGCTTGGCCAAGACAAGGCCGATGGCTTAGTCGATCGAATACTGCTGGGTGGCAATACTACCGGTTTGGACACGCTTAAGTGGATGGATGCTCGCTCGGTGGCCGACATTATTCGCAATGAGCATCCACAAATACAGGCTATCGTTATTGCTTATCTGGATTCGGATCAATCGGCCGAAATCCTTACATTTTTCCCTGAAAAAGTGCGCCTCGATGTGATGCTTCGGGTGGCCGCTCTTGACACTGTGCAGCCCAGCGCTCTGCAAGAACTAAACAGTATTCTTGAAAAACAATTTTCGGGTAATGCCGGTTCGCAAACTAAGGATATGGGCGGCTATAAAGTGGCTGCAGAAATCGTTAACAACCTGGATAGCTCCATGGCGGGAGAATTGTTGGATTCGATACGAGAAATTGATGAGGATCTCGGTACCCAGATTCAAGATCTTATGTTTGTGTTTGAAAACCTGAAGGATGTTGACGATAAAGGTATTCAATCACTATTGCGCGAAGTGTCTTCTGATGTGCTTATCTTGGCCCTCAAGGGTGCGGATGATATTCTGCAAGAAAAAATCTTTGCCAATATGTCGAAACGAGCGGCCGAACTGTTACGCGACGATCTTGAAGCGAAAGGGCCTGTTAAAGTTTCCGAAGTTGAAAGTGCGCAAAAAGAAATACTCACCATTGCTCGCCGCATGGCCGATGCAGGCGAAATTAATTTGGGAGGCGGTGGCGACGATATGATGTAAAAGCAAAGGCATGTAGTAATTTTTATTCTTTCGAATTTTAATGAATGACCTAAAGACGCTATAAAATGAGCCAAATACCAAAACAACCAAACCGTATTCCCTTTGAAACACTCGACGGTGATAAGTCTGTGGTTACCTGGGCACTTCCCAATATGGAGAATAAAGGCCGAGTATTTAGAAGTGCAAGAAAAGAGCAAAAACACAAGGTGGAAAACGATAGTAGTATCGTTATTGAAGATTACACTGGCAAGGTAAAACCCAAACCGCTCACCGTCGAACAATTGACTCAAATGGCGAAAGAAGCCAAACAAGAAGGCTATCAGCATGGTTATGAAGAAGGCGTAACCAGGGGTACAAATGAAGGACATGCAAAGGGATTAAAGACCGGTCACGACAAAGCCTATCTCGAAACCAAAAAGGGACTTAATGACGAGATTATGCGCTTGTCCAAAATTAGCGCGGCACTTATGGTGCCGGTACAGGAACAAACCACCCATCTAGAAAATATTATTGTCGACATCGCAATGAACTTTTCCAAGGAAATTATCGCGCACGAAATACACTATTCGCCACAGGCCCTTTATGGGGTTATTAAACGCGCCTTGGTGGCACTGCCTGCGGGCGCCAAAAATATAAGCGTACACCTGTGTGAGTCGGATGCCACATTGGTAAACGATACAGTGCTAAAAGAGCATAGAAATTGGGATATAAAAATAGACAGCATGTTATCTGCTGGAGGCTGCCGGGTTGAGACACTTGAAAGTCTTGTCGACTATACGCTCGAGTCGCGCTTATCAAACTATCTAAACCGCGTTAGAGAGAATGGAGATATAGACGAAAAAAGTGTCAGTGAAGTAGAAAATTTTCGCACGCATGGTGTGCCAAGTGAAATCGACGATTCAAAAAAGAATCTGGAAGAAAACCAGACCACCGCCATGGAGAACTTTAACCAAGCGGATTCATCATAAATACACACAGCAAAAGACGATGCATCTACTCCTCTGACGGAAGTCGATCGTTCTGCTAGCAACAGTATCAATACTAGCAGCAACGAAAATAAAAGTGCAGGGCAGGATGTTAATGCTGAAATCGTGGGCTTGCTTCGAGTGCCGAAACGGATAGTGCGCAAACACTTGACGTAAACGCGGACGGCCAAGCGGATAAAAATCAAGATGCGGCGAATAATCGCAACGAGACATAAGCGTGAAACACAACATGGCATTAAAAAATTCCCATCCCTCCTATCTTTTAAGTCTTGAACAGCGATTGCAAAAATATCGTCAGTACTCATTGGTGCCAAACTCTCCTGAAGCGAGCGGTAGATTAACGCGCATGGTGGGTTTAACGCTTGAGGCCGTTGGCCTCAATGTATCCGTAGGGCGACAGTGTAAAATATTACTTAATTCGGGCAGTGAAGTTGAAGCCGAAGTGGTGGGGTTTCATAATGAAACCACCTTCTTAATGCCGGTACAAAAAGTGGATGGCCTACAGCCTGGTGCCAAAGTGGTTCCTGTGGAGGAACACAAAAAGCTTTCAATGGGCGGTCATCTGATAGGCAGAATTTTAAATGGTATCGGCCAACCCTTAGATAGTAAAGGCCCGGTAAATAGTGATTCTGACGTGGAGCTGATGCCAAGTGTTATCAACCCACTTCATCGTCACCCCATTGATGAGCCTCTAGATGTTGGCATTCGTGCAATTAACGGCTTGCTCACCGTCGGCAAAGGGCAGCGAATAGGATTATTTGCCGGAAGCGGAGTGGGCAAAAGTGTTTTGTTGGGAATGATGACCCGCTTTACCAAAGCCGATATTGTGGTGGTGGGTTTAATTGGTGAACGCGGTCGCGAAGTGAAAGAATTTGTAGATCAGATTCTTGGCCCGCAAGGTCTGAAAAAAGCGGTAGTTATTGCCGCGCCGGCAGATGAGGCACCGCTCATGCGGCTGCGTGCTTCCCAGCTCGCCACTCGCATAGCAGAATACTATCGCGATCAAGGCAAAAGTGTGTTGTTGTTGATGGACTCACTCACGCGCTTCGCGCAGGCACAAAGAGAAATATCCTTGGCCATCGGCGAACCGCCGGCAACCAAAGGCTATCCGCCTTCTGTATTTTCAAAAATACCTGAATTGGTCGAGCGTGCGGGTAATGCGGACAAGGGCGGCGGTTCCATTACTGCCTTCTATACCGTACTAACGGAAGGCGATGATTTACAAGACCCGATAGCCGATTCGGCCAGAGCTATACTCGACGGCCACATCGTATTGTCTCGCAGCTTGGCGGAGGAAGGCGTGTATCCCGCGGTAGATGTTGAAGCGTCTATCAGTCGTGTGATGCCAAGTATTGTATCGGCAAAACAACTTGCCAATGCCCAACGCTTCAAGCAGTTGTTAGCACGTTACAAAAGTAACCGGGATCTCATTGCAATTGGCGCCTATAGTAAAGGCAGCGATGAAACCATCGATACAGCCATTGAGCGCTTTCCCCACTTGCAAACCTTTATTTGTCAAAAGATGACAGAGCCATCTTTTTACGGCGAGAGTCAAGCCATGTTGCAAAGTGTGCTAAATCCGCCTCAGAAGAGTTCAAAGCGCGGGCTGGAACGTTAGGTAAATGGAACGCTCGAAGCGCTTAAGCCTTGTGCTGGAATTGGCAAAACGTGCCGAAGAGGAGGCTGCGAGATTATTTGCTAGCAGTAAAAACCAACTGCAGCAACAAGAAAGCAAGCTTAATGAGCTGGAGCAGTACTATCAAGATTATACGCTTCTCTTCAGTGCCAGAAACCAGGCACTTAGAGCCATTGAAGTGGCTCGCTCACGTCAACTGCTGCAACAGTTGTCCAACGTAAAAAAAGATCAACAAATTCATATAGCCAAGGCATTGGCGAATATGGAAGCCCACAAGCGCGTTTGGCAGCAAGCCCATTTAAAACACCAAAACATGAAGGCATTGATTCAGCGCTACCGAATGGAGGAGAATCAGTTAGTCGATAAAAAGGAGCAAAAGATAATAGACGAGTGGGTCACTCAGCGAAGGAGCTAAAGGTTATCAAAACCAGTTATTATTAGAAAAAATAATATAGCCTATCTAAAAATGTGGCTCTTCGTAGATCTGTGTAACCGCTATGGAGCCATTTCTAGTCCACCGCAGTAAAATAATATACTGTTTCTAAATCCAGAAAATGAGCGATAACCTCGGGCATTTGATTTCACTGTCTGAATTTTCGAATTTAATCCCTCTGCCGCCGCATTGCTAATACCGTGTGTAAAGTAGGTCAGAATATTATCTAAGGAACGTGCATGAAATAACGTCCGGAATTTACGAAGTGACCGGTCTCACTTTATAATTTAATTTCCCCAATACCTGATCAAAAACAATCGTCCCGGTGTCGTAAATTTCCTTACACGCCTTTT
>JBLHGN010000204.1:0-6656 GCA_047616325.1 Lentisphaeria bacterium | reverse complement strand
ATAAGCTCGAATTCTTAATATGCATAAACCGAGCCTATTATGTCGGATTTCATCTTTGACCTAACGCATGCTAAGAACACATGTAAGGCTGTGCTCTGGTGGCGAGGGTGTGTTGCGTAGTTTAAAAAAACTGAGTTGATTAACCCAGCAGCTCTTCCTGTGCGATCACTTTGTCCGCAATGGCGTCAATATCAATTTGGTAGCTTCCCGAGGCAATGGCAGCTCTAACTTGATTTACCTTGCCTTGATCAATTTCGGATGAAGAGGAGAGGCTGGCTTCCGCTTTGGCAATAGATTGTCCCGCGGCACTAAGAGAAACACTATCTGACGCAGAATGCGCGACTTCAGCTGTTATGCTTTTGGCATCGGCTGGCTTTTCCGGCGCTGTGGAGCGAGCTTTACCCGTCGACGAGCCGTGTAAGTTGATACTGTTTCCAGGTTCAATAACCATTTTTTTTTACCGTTTATCGAGTAGACCCTAGTTAGACCTAAGTATTTGAAATCATTACTATTAGCGTACTTAGTTATTATTACTAAACTTTGCTCTCAGTATGGGTGTCGGCCAGACCTTAAAGACCTTTAGCTTTTTTTAAAAATATTTGTAAAATTTCTATCTTGTGCTAACGACAATCGGCTAGCTTGTTTTGGCCTATTTTCAGTTGCTTAATTCTGGTTGAGAGGCACTCCAGCCTAGGTGGGGCCGCGCGTCACGGCAATCTATCATCTGTTAGCCACGCTCACTTCGCCTGGAGCTGTTATTTTGGCACTGATAACCCGGTTGGAGTTGCTGTTTTTAACTTTAATTTGTTCGCCCTTTATACCGCTACTTAGCGCAACGCCTTTGGTTTCAATAGATAGAAATTTGGAGCTGGAGGTCATTACCACTGTCTGACCTTTAAGTACCATATTCGGTGCTTTTAAGGCGTTTAACTGTATTGGGGTGCCAGCTTGCAGGGGGCGTTTAAGCTCCATACCTGCTGCTCTTGTGACATCCTCAATATAACCTCGGCGCGATTTGGCGATATTCACACGCTTAAAGCCGACATCGTTTTCGTTAAGAATGTAGCCTTTTGCTAATGACTTGTTGGCCACCAGCACGTCTGTGAATATGTCGATCGTGGCCGGTATGTAAACGGTCCAGCGCAATTCGCCTTCACACGTCGTCTTAACGCTTATGTTGTGAGCGTTGTGGGGGGGCTCTAGTAATTTAAACGACAAATTATCGTCACATGCGGCAAGGCGGAGTCGAGAATCGAGGTTGCCGACGGAAATTTGTATGCTTTCCTCAAATATCTGACTGCCATACGCGTCGCTATAGTATTTACTTGCATAGGCCTTAACGCGGTTTTCAAGTTCATTGATGTTTTGTGATTCCACACTCCATGTGCTCAGCGACCACCCTAGAAGCACCGCGACTGCTGCAAGTCTAGCCGCGCGAGTTAACAGGTATGCAGTCAAAAGATTGTGTGATGTCATAATTATTGTCCTATGCTTTAGGGGCTAAAGTGTATTGAGGCCATGTCTCTTAAGAGTGTAGAAGTGCATGGCATTTTTTGCTTGCCCAAACGGCTGTTTATTTTTGGTGCTATAACTTACAGTTATGAAAATTCTGAGTGACGGCTTGATGTCAAAATTTAGTTGACGGGTATATTCAACGCAAATCTTGTGCCTCTTGCTACACTATGTGCAAAAGAATTGTTTTATCCGATAATCATTTATATGGGGAATAGGGATGGCCGGAATCCTTGAAAGTGTTAATCAGCGAACGCAGCTTGTTGGCCAAAACAGACTGGAGTTGTTGCTGTTTAATTTGGGAGGTTCGCAGCTATACGGCATCAACGTATTTAAAGTAAAAGAGGTGTTGCAGTGTCCGCCTCTCAATAAGATACCTAAGCGCAATCCTGTTGTGCGAGGCGTTGCGCATATTCGCGGCGGAACCATGCCTATAATGGACCTGAAATTGGCCACTGGTCATGCGCCACTCACCGATATTGAAAATTGTTTTGTTATCATTACAGAATACAATCGTTCCACTCAGGGCTTCTTGGTAAGAGGCGTTGAGCGTATTGTCAATATGAACTGGGCGGATATTCACCCGCCGCCCAAAGGCGCCGGAAGGGATAACTACCTCACAGCAGTGACAGAAGTAGACGGCAAATTGGTTGAGATTATCGATGTGGAGAAAATATTGGCGGAAGTTTCTCCGCTTAAGGAGGAAGTCAGTGCTGACATAATTGAAGCGGCACAAGAGGAAACCACGGTTCTAAAGCATATTCTTATTGTCGACGACTCCTCAATCGCGCGCAAACAAGTGCAAAAGGTGGTGGAATCACTGGGCGTTAAAACAACAGTTCGCAAAGACGGTAGAGAGGCTCTAGAATATTTGGAGTCGGTGCTAGCGGCTGGAAAAGACCCTTATCACGAGTTGTTAATGATTATCTCCGATATCGAAATGCCCGAAATGGACGGATACACTTTTACTGCCGAAGTGCGAGGAAACCCTGCACTGAAAGACATGCATATTGTGCTACATACGTCGTTAAGTGGCGTTTTTAATGAGGCCATGGTTAAAAAGGTGGGTGCAAATGACTTTCTAGCAAAATTCCACCCCGATGAACTGGCAAATAGAGTTAACGGCAGAATTTCAGAACTGACCGGAAGCAAACAATAATTAGGCTTAGTGATCGATTGTTGATCAGGCATGAAAACAAGTTTCACCTTGCGCTGAGATATTAATGAGAAGCAATTTTGAAAGCGTTCAACTAGGCTCCGAAGAATACCTACAATTTCGGGATTACCTGAAACAGGTTGCTGGTATTGATTTGGGAAATAACAAACAATATTTGGTTTCGACACGTATTCGCAGAATACTATTGGAGTATCATTGCTCCACTTTGGCAGAGCTTACTGCGCTTATCAAAAAATCAAGCAGTTACAAGGTGCGTCAAAAAGTTATCGACGTTATGACCACAAACGAGACCTTTTGGTTTCGCGATATCTATCCATTCGACTATCTTAAATCCACTGTGTTACCAGAACTGCACAAGGCTTACCCCACGGGTCGTCTGCGAATTTGGTCGGCGGCATGTTCGTCCGGGCAAGAGCCTTATTCCTTGAGTATGATTGCCGAAGAGTACATAAAGGCCAATTTTGCGATAAAGAATATCAATCTCGAGATAATAGCCACTGATCTTTCCAGCGAGATCTTGGATCAAGCCAAGGCGGGTGCGTACGACAGATTGTCGGTTGCGCGAGGTCTTTCCTCCGAGCGGCTTAGGGACTACTTCGATCCCGTGGACGGCGAGTGCTGGCAGGCCAAACCAAAGATTAGGCAGCGCATCAGTTTTCGGCCCCTAAACCTGCAAGACTCCTATGCGGTGTTGGGTAAATTCGACGTTATATGCTGTCGCAATGTGCTTATATATTTTTCGGCCGACCTCAAAAAGAAGATTCTTACTCGACTACACGCTTCATTGCGACCCAATGCCGTATTATTTCTAGGGGCTTCGGAAAGCCTTGCAGGAGCCTCTGACCTGTTTGATATGGTGCACTGTAACCCCGGTGTGATGTACCGGGCTAAAAGTCGGTAATGTTTATTTGCGTACTATCTCCATGAGCCATGTTTGAATCTCCGCGTCATATCACTCTACCAGTCAAAATATTTTTCATTTTCCTCTATAGATTTGAATCAATTTTCTTTGCCACACTTGAAATCATATTTCAGTCGGGCCCAGGTATCTATTCGCATAAAATTCTTGAGTCTGACGGTTTAGTCCTTTTTGAAAAGGCATGTCGCTAGGCAAGCCGATAGCGGAAACTCCTTGCCGCTTTTCTATGTATTCTTATCTTTGATTTCGTAATAAAATTTTAATTCCATAAAAATCAATGAGTTAATAAAATATTTTTTTTTGGCACATGCATTGCTTTGTCATTTCTATAATACAAGTTTAGACAATAACATATGAGAGGTAAGGGTGGTGGCCATTTCATTCGAGAAAGCCTTAGGTATGAATGAAGCAGCATTAAAGCTGAGGGGGGAGCGCGCTAGCATCATTTCTAGCAATCTAGTAAATGCCGACACTCCCAACTACCAAGCACGTGACATCAACTTTCACGAAGCCTTAAAGCAAAAGATGGGCACTGGTAATGCTGGACACTTACGTACCACCAACACTCGCCATCAGGGTTTTGGTGATGGGATCAATACGAAGTCTGAACACTATTTCCGCACTCCCACGCAGCCTTCAATAGACGGTAATACCGTAGAAGAAAATATAGAGCATGCGGAATTTATGAAAAACAGTCTTGAATTTCAGGTGGCGTTTACGTTTTTGAATTCAAAATTTAAAGGCCTCACTAAAGCCATTAAGGGTGAATAAATATGAGTCTTTCAAGTATTTTTGATATTGCCGGGTCGGGAATGAACGCACAAAGCGTGCGCCTAAATACCACCGCCAGCAATATTGCCAACGCCGAAACGGCGAGTTCTAGCATCGACCAGGTCTATCGTGGACGGCACCCAGTATTTTCCACTTTGCATCAGAGTTTGTTGGACGGTCCTTTTAACCGTAGCGATGAATCTGTGGGTGTGAAAGTAGACGGCATTGTCGAGAGCGATGCACCACTACAGCCGCGTTACGAACCTCAGCACCCCAAAGCAGATGAAGATGGTTATGTCTATTATCCCAACGTAAATGTCGTAGAAGAGATGACCAATATGATTTCGGCGTCGCGCTCGTTTCAGGTCAATGTAGATATTATGAACTCAGCTAAACAAATGGTTCAGCGGGTATTGACCTTGGGCCAGTAGTTAAGCCCAGTAGTTAGGCTCAGTAGTGAAGGCAAGAAAGTAAGTTGAGTAAGACGGTGAGTAAGCAAGGTAAGATTCACCGAATAGAGTTTCTTAGGCAACAGTTAGTGTTGTCAAAGCGAGGACTGACTAATGCAAGAAGTAGGCGCCGCATCCAATATTTTTAATGATTTTGCGATCAATAAAAATAAGGAAAAAGAAAGCAAAGACAATGAGCTTGGGCAGAGTGCATTCCTTGAATTAATGATTACCCAGCTTGAAAATCAAGATCCTCTCAGCCCGCAAGATAACACGCAGTTTATCGCCCAGCTGGCGCAGTTTAGTTCGGTTGAGAGTTTGGATAAATTGAACAACAACTTCAACAGCTTCACTCAAAATTTTGTCGCCAACCAAGCGCTACAAGCCTCGAGTCTTGTCGGAAGATCGGTAACAGTGCCTGCCGATAGCGCCAGGCTTGAGCTGGGTAGTGTAGTAACGTCTAGCATTGATGTGCCACACAGTTCAGGCAATATGCATATGAATATATACAGTGAAGCGGGCTCTCTAGTAGACCAAATTCACTTGGGTGTGCAGCCCGCAGGTGAGTTGGTTATACGCTGGGATGGCCTTAATGCTGAAGTGAATGGTGAGTTGATAGACTGGAAAAGTAGCTCTGAAGCCGGTGCCCCTACAGGAACTTATCGCTTTGAAGTCTTTACTGAGCAAGATGGCAAGGAAGTTGAATTGGGCACTGCTCTTAGTGCAAATGTTAACAGCGTCACCATTGGTGCCGATGGAACATTAACCCTTAATTTGGCGGGAATTGGGCCAGTAAACCTAGCGGATGTTAAACAGTTTAACGAGTGAAGCGGTTTACCGTAATGTAGATTAGAAAAGTAGGGTTCACCGCAATGCAGTGGCGTGAATAATTTTGGATAATACAAACGACAAGGTCTGGAGATAGTTATGCCTTTTAATACAGCCTTAAGTGGAATTCGAGCCGCATCCACGGATCTCAAAGTCACTGGCAACAATATTGCCAACGCATCGACTGTGGGATTTAAATCCTCGCGCACCGAGTTTGGTGACGTATACGCGACTTCTGTATTGGGTTCGGGTTCAAATGCCGTGGGCAGTGGGGTACAAATTCAAGATGTTGCTCAAAGTTTCACCCAAGGTACGGTGTCGTTTACCGAAAAAGCGCTGGATCTTGCCATTAACGGCAACGGATTTTTTGTGCTTAGCGATGGGGGCGAAGCTCGTTACACCCGCGCAGGTTCATTTGGGTTGGATGAAAATGGCTTTATGGTGAATTCGAGTAATGGTCGTTTGCAGGGGTTTCCCGCTGATATTCAAGGCAATATCGGTGGCATTGCGGGTGATATTCAAATTCAGACCAGCAACCTCGAGCCGCGCCGCACCACCGTCGTTGAGTCTGTGCTAAATCTAGACGCAGCTGAAGGGGTGCTGCAGAGTTCAGGTAGACAGTTAACTACACAGGGCGTCGACATTGGTGTTACCCAGGTCGGGCTGCAATCGGCTACCACTACCACTTTAACGGGGACAGTTTTTACACTGCCCTTGGCCAACAATTTTAATACAACGCCACTCGATTTTGATTTAACTCTGGGAGGTCAGGGAACTAATATTGGTACGGTGAGTATCAGTCTAGATTCCTCCGCCGGAGTGCCTGCCGCTGTAAATACCTTTAACGATTTGCGTATATTGGCGAGTGTTATCAACGCACAAATCTTTGCGCCTACTGCACCGCAAACCTCTATAGATCTCGCGGCCGACGCTGTGGATTTGGGTGGCGGTAACTTCGCCATTGAAGTATCAGCGGTTGAAGAGGGACTTAATTCTTCCA
>JBLHGN010000203.1:0-6671 GCA_047616325.1 Lentisphaeria bacterium | reverse complement strand
TTCATCTATTCTCTCTTGGCCAAGCACATCAAAGCCGGTCCAAAGCGTACAACCCAAAAAAATAACGTCACCAATCACAACCGTTTCATTTTCTAAAAAGTGTATTCGCTCATGGTTACTGAAAGTACGCCTATAGAAATCGATTTGTTTTTCGATATTCTGCTGGTAAAACTCATGATTACCTGCGACCCAAACAACTTGCGAAAGTGGATGCTCATTGGCAATTGCCAAAACCGCGTCACAGGCTGAATTGCCCACACCAATATCTCCCGCCAGCACAATTACGTCGCAATTCGGTGCAATACTGGGAAGCCAACCGGGATCGGATTTGTGAAATTCAAAATGAAAATCTGAGGCAATTGCTATATTCAAAGCTAAAACTCGCTTTCATTTGTGACTAGTAATCTGGCGGCCTTACCAACTCTACACAGACGGCAGAATAAACATATTTAATTTTCTTTTGGAAAATAGGCATATTCGGCGTATTTTGGTAGTAAGGCATTGAGTACCTTTTATGCGGCCTCGCTGTAGCTACCAAAGTAATTACGCTTTTTAACGTTATTAGCACGCTCGACGCGCGTAAGGAGTTGGTGCGACCCCGCTTGAGAACATCGTAGGGTGGGCACCGCCCACCAAATACACCACGCAAATCTTCCCGTTTCCCATTTCATACGCTTTTTTATTGTCATCGTTCGTTTTGGTAACCACCGCGTGGGCACTGCCCACCCTACCCAATAAAGATTGAAATATGAGCACAAAAAGTGGATTTTATGCCCCAGCAAGCGTAAAAATACCCGCATCTTTCTATATTTTTCAAGGAGTTATGTTGGTACGACACCGTTTTCGGTTATGATTTTTCTTTATATTTTTCAATAACTTAGCTTTAAGTAAGTGCCATCCTCATCTGACCCCACTTATCTTTGAGGCCAGCGTTGAAGGAAAAGGCCGACCGTTGACCACACACGCATCCCCGTTAATTTCGACCGGGTGAATGGAGGTTCTAGTTACGCCGTATTTTTGCGCTTGCTTAGACACCGCCACAATAAATTCACGGCGGGCTTTGGGTGCGTAAGCTTTTAGGGTGCTTGTGTTCATTGCATTCCTTGTTGTGCCGTTACCATTTAACGGAAACTTAAAAATTACGTGGACAGCCACTTTAGGTTTTCATTCTTTACCACGCTTAATACAAACACCACCACTCGCACCGAGCGCAACAAGCCGAACCACCTTACGGCGCCTTCGCCTGCCGGGAGCAGACGCAGAGCGACCATGGATGGTTTGAGCGTGCCCGGAATGTGGTTCGGCTTGTTGCGCGGGGCAAAAGGGGATGGACGGCGTTGGGGGGATAGTTGGCATGGGCACGTCGGAAGGCGGCTTCGCCTTTTCCGACCTACGGTTTTCAATTTATTTCAGCATTGCTGGTAGGAGGTGTAGGCTGCAAGGCTTGAAAACAGTGTTCTCGCCGCATATATGGGTAAAATTGTTTAAAAAATCGCTAGATGTGCAGCCGATCACTAAAAAGTTACCAAAAAACAACAGTTTTACAGTCTGCGCTGTGCCATGATTGTCTATTATTACCTAACTGCTTTACTATTTTTGGACCCAACATGTTTGTCCCCCGCTCATTCAAAATTATCGCGCTGCTGCCTCTGCTAATGTTAGGCCTGCAGGGCTGTGGCGGGGACGACAACCAAAATGAAGATCTTGCCGATGCCACGGCTTTCAAAAGCAATGCACCATACTCGAACAGCTTGGCAGGGTGCGCGCGGGCGACAAGCAGTAACGACTATTGCACGCTGGAAACCTTGCCCCTACTGGGCATGGAGGTAGACACGCCAACCGTGAGCGACGTGATGGACAGGGTTGTGGTTTCTCATGATTGGATGGGAACGCGTTTTGAAGAATTACTGCAAGAAATGCCCGCACAAATACTGCCTCTGTTCAAAGCGGTGACTGCAATTGTTATCGACGCCGATATTCGGCCGGCTTACTACACCTCCGGCACCGGCGCAATTTATCTAGACCCCGCCTACCTGTGGCTGTCACTTGACGAAAAAGCCACCATCAATAAAAAACAAGATTATCGCGCCGGCTTTGACGACCCCCTGGCCTTTCGTCAAATTCAACGGTATTTGAAAAATGGCGCTCCCGCCTATGTGTTTGGTTCACTCTCCGACGATTCAACCCGCGAACTCGAAGACATAGTATTGCTTATTTCGCGCCTACTGCTGCACGAACTGGCCCACGCCAACGATTTTATACCACCCGGCTCTTACGCCAGCTTAAACCGCCAAAACACTGTCGACCAAGCCGCCACCAGCCTCAGCGATACCTGGGTTTCCACCCGCCTGAGTGACACAACGCCGCTGCGATCCGACACCATGTTTTCTCTGGCAGATGTTATGTACAGGGGTATGACGCCCAACATAGCGGACCTTGAGATATTGGCGGTGGAAGTGGGCGAAGCCTTTGAACCCGATGGTGCCGGCGATGATTATGGCTACACCTCACAATACGAAGATGTCGCCATGTTATTTGAGACGGCGATGATGAAATACCTCTACGACGCCGACTACGAATTGGCCTTTACCGACGTGCCCGAAGACCCGCAATACTGTCAGTTTTACATCATTGGCTGGGGCGTGCACAACCGCGTGGGCGACAGCAATGTAAAAGCGCGAGCACAATTTGTTGTCTCTGAACTTTTGCCCTCACTCAACACCGATATGTTCTTTCAAGAATTGGAGCCACCCCAAGATATATCTGGCGATTGGTGCCTCACACCCGCAAGCGCATTCGGCAGTCAAAAGCCCACACTTAAGCGTATTCACAGCGAAGACAGACTGCGCCCCTACCTATAATTTCTGCTTTCAGTACTAATAACATCCGTTTCTAGTGCTGACAATTTCCGCCTCAAGCTTTAGTGAATTGCCGTTACCTACACGGCACTTTTCCAGCTAAGCACATTCAACACACCCGTGTGTGGTAGACTGCGCGGTCAATTTTTTAGTCATGAGAACCAAGGAACCGATTATGTCCAAGACCTTTGAAACCTCCGCGCAGCGCGTAAGTTACGGCATTGGCCGTCAAATGGGCGACCAGCTAGCCGCCAACCCCTTTGATGGCGTAGACGCCGAAGCCGTTGCTGCCGGTGTTATCGATGCACTGAACGGCAGCGAAAGCGCTATTGCCAAAGAAGACCTAGACGCCGCTTTTGCTGAGATAAGCCAGATAATGCAGGCGAAACAAAAAGAGCAAAGTACACACCTCTCCGCTGAAGGCGAAGCCTTTTTAGCAGAGAATGCCAAGAAAGAAGGCGTAACTACGCTCGAGTCTGGCCTACAATACGAAATAATCACCGCCGGCGAAGGGGCAAAACCAAGCCTTACTTCAACCGTTAGAACCCACTACCACGGCACTCTGATAAGTGGCGACGTGTTCGACAGCTCGGTTAAGCGCGGACAACCTGCAGAATTTCCCGTAAACGGCGTGATTGCCGGCTGGACAGAAGCCCTACAACTTATGCCTGTCGGATCAAAGTGGCGCCTCTCTATCCCTTATAACTTGGCCTACGGTGAACAAGGCGCAGGTGGTGCTATTGGGCCCTACTCCGCCTTGGTTTTTGAGGTTGAACTTTTGGATATTATTGCTTAATTTTAGTACCAAAAATTGACACCATATTCGCTTTAAAAGATTCAAATAAGGTAGTGTGGCCTAACTCGCCCACGGCCTTACTTGGATTTATAAAAGGGAAATTCGGTCTGTCTCACATTCACGCACCAGCAGATATATTGACTCACTATGTGGTTTAAAAATTTACGCATTTTCCGTTTAACCTCGGCGATAAGCCAAACGCCAGAAGAAATTAATGACGTCTTGGCTGCGGCGGCTTTTAAGCCCTGTGGTAGCCTGGACCCAATTAAATACGGCTGGACACCTCCGCTAGGGCGCCACGGCACAGAATATATTCACGTGGTTAGTGGTTACATTATGGTGTGTGCAAAGCGCCAGGAAAAAATAATTCCCAGCGCGGTAATCAACGAAACCCTCGAAGAAAAAATTCTTGAAATAAACAGCGAAGAATCCCGCCATGTTAGCCGCGCTGAGCGCCAAACACTTAAAGACGAGGTGATTTTTTCGTTAATGCCTAAAGCTCTGGCAAAGTCTTCCCTGGATTACGCCTACATAGACACCCATACCAACCTTATTATTGTAAATGTAAGTTCTGCCAAGCGCGCAGAAGACCTGCTTAGTGCACTTCGCGAAGCCTTGGGCACATTAAAAGCCATTCCACTTACACCACAATTAATGCCCACACAGATTATGACGCAATGGGTAACAGACTCCGCGACAGCCGATAAATTTGAGTTGGGGCAGGAGTGCGAACTGGCGGCCAGTAAAGACGGGCGCACCATACGCTGCAAAAACCAAGACTTAAGCGCGAGCGAAATTCTCAGCCATCTTGAGTCGGGCATGTTTGTCAAAAAACTTGCCCTGGAGTGGAACGAAGCGATTAGCTGCGTTGTTGACGACCAATTCGCCATTAAGCGAATTAAATACCAAGACGCCATTCAAGAAAAAGCTAACGACTACAATGCCGAAACGGCCGCAGAACAATTTGATATTGATTTTTCCATCATGACTCTAGAACTGGCAGCGTTTATTAAAGCGATAACAGAGGCATTTGGTGGTTTGGAAAACGTAGTTACGGATGACTAGGCCTAGTAAAATATTCAACATTTTACTCAGACAAGAGATTACCCTACTGTGAAGAAGCTACAAGAAAAGCTACGGACCTTTGCCAAAGAAAGAGACTGGGAACAATTTCACTCGCCTAAGAATTTATCCATGGCGCTTGCTGTCGAAACCTCCGAACTGATGGAACACTTTCAATGGCTTAGCGAAGCCCAGTCTTTGCAACTGGATACAAAAACTAACGATGCTGTGGCCTTGGAACTGGCCGATGTGTTTTTATATACACTGCTATTGGCCGACAAACTGAACATTGATTTGTACGAACAAGCGCAAAAGAAAATGGCGATAAATGCCAGCAAATATCCCGAGGAAAAAGCTAAGGGCAGCGCTAAAAAATACACCGAATATCAACGCTAGATAAAGAGTGCAACACCACCCATGCTAAGTTACCGCCACGAATTTCACGCGGGCAATGTTGCCGACGTACTTAAACATTTGGTGCAGATCAAAACCCTGGAATATCTGTTAAAAAAACAGAGCCCCATCGTTTACATAGACACCCATGCCGGCGCAGGCGTGTATTCCACTCGCTCGATAAAAATCAAAACCACAGGGGAGTATGAAGCTGGTTTTGGGGCATTGAAGTTCAAAGGGTTGCCGGAAAGCACCAAGGTTTACGCCGAGCAAATAGCCCCCTACGGCCTCAAGGGGCAATACCCAGGTTCACCGTCGATTAGTGCAGATTTACTGCGTCCGCAAGATCAGCTGCGCTTATTTGAATTGCACTCGGCAGATTTTAAAACGCTTGCCTCATTATTCAAAAATGACAAACGCAGCCGAGTGGAAAACTCCGACGGTTTTGCCAGTTTAAAAGCGCTGCTTCCCAGCAAAAACAAAAGAGCGCTGGTATTGATTGACCCCTCTTATGAACTAAAAACCGACTACCAGAAAGTGGCCAGCGTCGTTAAAGAAGCCTGGGAACGCATGCCAAATGCACTGTTCCTTGTGTGGTACCCCGTCGTCAATCGTTATCACAGCAAGGAGATGATTCGTAAATTGGTTAACGCCCAAGTTAAAAACATGTGGCAATTCGAATTAGGCACAGCACCGGACTCACCCAACGAACTAGGCATGACGGCCAGTGGCGTCATTGTTATTAACCCACCGTGGACTCTAGCGGAGCAATTAAATGAGATATTGCCCTCTTTAGTACGACAATTAGCCCCAGATCACGGGCACCATCTGGTTCAACGGCTCACAGAGGAGTAGACTAGGCGATTGCGCTTTCTTAAACCTAAATGAATCAGTTGGATCGCAGCGAGGACGTCTAAGGTGCTGAAAATAAGGCGAATTTTTGCTTTTTTAAGAGGATCGCATAGTCACCCTATGAGTGAGGCTCAAAAAAAGTGAAAAACGCTTTGTTTTCAGTGCGTTAGGCGGTCGCAGTAGATTCAACTGATTTATTTAGGTTAAACCCTCACCTCGACTAACTTTTATGAACGACCGAAATCGCATAAAACCCACCAAGACAAAGGCCGAGACTCGCGCGGAGATCTCCAGCCAGATCGACAATTACCTACAGTCTGGTGGCGAAGTGAATTGCGTTCAAACAGGCATTAGCGGTCGGTACGACAATACCAACTTATTTAGCCATTCGACAAGTTTCGAACCGAAAAAAGAAAGAACGCCAGTGACCGACGTTATTCGCGACATGGATGAGCGCAAACAGGCAAAACACCGCACGACACTGAAGACTCCAGGGCCCAAGAAGAAACTGCTTACAGACGATTTTGGCGAACCAGTGCGCTGGGTTTGGGTGGATAAATAACCCCCTCTCCCGAAACCGCACCAAAACCATATCGAAACTGCATCGTACCGTATTTACACAATAACGCGGCTAGGTCACGTAATAATCACACTACGCCGTGAGAGCGCGCAATGCCATAGGCCAGCACAGTTAGCCCACCCAATACCAA
>JBLHGN010000202.1:0-6679 GCA_047616325.1 Lentisphaeria bacterium | reverse complement strand
TTCGTGCTCTTCACAATAGTGCGAACTCATTTAGCATTTTCACCAAAAAATAGAATTTTACTTCAAATCATAGTCTATTGGAATCCGGATGATATTTCGTGCACGTTCCTTAGCCGATACTCGTCGGTTAATCCTGCCAAATACCGAAATACATCGCGCTCGGATATGATTCCTACCAATATTTTCTCTTCCGATACTACGGGAAAATGACGAACATTATGCTCATCAAATAGTCGCAGGGCATCACCAAGGTTTTCATTCGGTGTCAATATAAGCACCCGTGATGACATAATGTCTTTTGCTAATACCTCATGGGTTATTGGGGATAATTGGGTAATTTTTTTGTAAGCCTCACTCCCTTTACGATCATGTTTGTCCTGTGCATCTACTTCGGCTCTTTTATTTCGCTGGTTTTTTTGACCTGCCGATTAAATGCGGTCGCCAGCGGCATTAACTCATGACTTTCTAAACCGTATAATCCAAACATGGCTACGTTCTCTGTATCATAATTTAAGAAGATAGTGGCTCAAACAAAAATCTTTTCTCAAAACTCAAAACTGTATAGCGGATATTTCTATACAAAATTAGGGCGGTGCGGGTTGTAGCCTATATGCTATGTCTCATATAACTATGTTGAGTAAAAGGACCGCCCTATTCTGGCAAAGAATTGCCAAATAGGATAATGATCGAGCTGCACAAGTACAGAAACCAAAACAGCTTCTCCGAACGACCTTCGTATTGTTCGATTTCTTGTTTTTCTTTAAGAAGTTCTTCCTGCACTACCACTACTAAAGCGGCCTTTAATCCATGCTCCCCCATACCCAAAAAAGGATATTTTCGCGCCAACCTGTTCGCATTTTGATCTATTTTTCCGCTGCAGCTAACGGAAAGTGCCGTACGTAAATGAGAAAACCCCAAATCGTAATTGTTGTTTTGTAGCTCCCAAAGCTCATCCCACAGGTCGCAGTCGGCTGTTTTCGTAATAGCAGTAAACAGGGCATTGTTTGATTGGAAGGTAAAATAGTCACTTTGCGCTGATCGAATATCGGCAAGTCGCCGATTCCAGCGCTGAAAAAGGAAAGTACGCGTCATCCATGAGATGAGGAGCGTTAAACCGCCGGCAAAAATAACCAGGCTCTTCATATTAATAGGATTCCGTTGTTGTGGATTTAAGCTTTTACAAGCGATACATTTATGTAGAACCTACTGGTGCAATGCAGGCCGCATGGTGAGACATTTGGCTTCTATATTTTAGTTCAAAACTTTGATTTATGCCCTTAAACCATTCTATGTAACATCCATGAGAAAATTCTGGGATAGGCTTTTTACGGCTGTATGGTATATTAGGGTGGCCAACGCACACTGCACGTAGATCGATGCAGCGCATCATCTGCGAAGCATAACATCAATGAAAGTGATATTGAGTGCCCCACTGAAATAGCAAGCGACTAAAACGCCCAGAGTAAAGGAATTCTAATGTTTGCCGATATAAAACATTTTGGTAGACTAAGCGCCTTCTCTTGCAAACCAACATGGATTCAGATTACGTGTTTAGACATTCCAGCCCTGTTAATAAACTCTCGACTATTACAATTGTTCTGTTTCTATCCGCTTCTTTAGTCAGCTGTAGTGCTAAGTTTTCAGGCGCCAAGCAAAACACCCTTATACGCAATGAGGGCTTGCCAGAAGCCTATCCTGGGTATTCGGGGGTTTACCCTGATTTTACGCTCAGCATCGACGAACGTTTTGACCTCTACGACGAATACCTGTGGCACAAGGGCGATGGATCTGTAGGCGACGAAAGCCTATGCCGCTTTCAGCCGCAGGGCGTTCAATTTCACGAGGGAAAATTGGCGCTTCTTATCCAAAAAGAAGCCATAGCTTCCGGGTGGTCGAACGACCACGAAAGAATAAAGGATGCATACGACTATACGTGCGGCGAATATCGTTCCAATCAGGCCTTTCTCTATGGTCGGGTGGAAACGCGCATTAAAAATCCCGATCCCACGCTAGCTTCAGGGTATATTTCTTCTCTATTTACTTACCGTAATATAGAGTCTGAGGGGTATCACTGGCGTGAGATAGACATAGAAACTGAAGGAAAACGCCCTACCCAATTTCAATCAAATTTAATATTTGGCGAGGGCACCTCTTACTGGTATAAGACCCGTGAATGGGGTGCATTTGAAAAACTACACGATACAGGAAACACCTTTGAATGGCGTGTGTATGCTTTTGAATGGACACCAGATAAAATCATCTGGTTTGTAGATGGCGTGGTGGTCAGAACGCTGACCCAGGCTGAAGCAGAAAAAACCGGGGCGAAAATTCCCGAATTGGCAATGAATTTGATGCTAAATTTTTGGATTCCTAACGATATTGTGCAAGATAATTTTGGTGGTAATAAACGGGATAATACCTACCCGATGACAGTTCATTATGATTGGTTTCGGTATTACAATTACACGCCAAATTAATAGAAGCGCCCTAAAATGCAATGGCTAACATGAACACAAATTCTAGGCTTTACTGCATCAGTGTATTGAAGTCTCCGCCTCACGCCATGCGGTGGCCGCTAATAATGACGGCCAAGTTCAGTTTCTGACTATACTGATGAATGTAGCAAGGTACTAATGTGGTCTGATAGCACCTGTATTAGTAGACCTGATTTTAACCCGTGTGAATTAGGATAGTTAATGCACTTACAACAACTTATCCAGGATGTAATGCATAACCCACCTGCATTGTTTTGCAGCGATGGCTCTGAATTCCAGAATTCCTCAATCGAGTACTTGAAAATTCGAAATACGCTTATTGAAGCTCACGATAAGCTTCGTCCGGTTGGTATTCGGCTGCCCAAAGAACCGCATTACTTCCTTTGTATACTCGCCTGCATGGAACTGGGGATTGCCTATGTTCCTCTTAAAGAAGACTTCCCTGAAAAGCGAATACATGAAATTACTGAAGAAGCGAATATTTCGCTAATCGTCGACCATAACTTTATTAACGCCCTACCCGAAAACAACGCGATTAAACCTATCGCTTATGACCGGGAATATTATGATGAAATACCGCTATATATTATCTTTACCTCAGGAAGCTCTGGTAGGCCGAAAGGTGTTGTTATTTCCAGAGGCGCATTTTTCTCCTATTTAAATTGGCTGAAAGATTACTTTCCGAATATTGACAAAAGCGACAAATTACTACAGGTTACAGAATTTACCTTTGACATATCGTTAATAGACGTAGTGTTGTTTTTAACGAAGAAAACACCTCTGTATTTCACCGATTTTGGTGGCGCTATATTTAAGATGGCTCAGGAAATTGCCAAATACAAGATCACTACCATTAGCACTGTTCCCAATAATATCAACATGCTGCTGAGTGATTTTATCGCCACCAAAGCCGACTTTTCCAGTTTGCGCTGGGTGATGATTGGTGGCGCACGTTTAAGCTATGGGCTGTATCAAAAAGTGTGTAAATATTTTTCAACCAAAGATGTGTCTAACTTTTATGGGCCAACCGAGTTTACAATTTACTCACACGCTAAAAAAATTGGCTTTAGCGAAGAAAGCGACTGCAGGGATTTTAATGTTTCAGTTGGAATCCCTAATGCTGGAGTGAATGCCGAAATCTATCGCAACGGTACGCTTTGCGACATTGGCGAGACGGGCGAGTTATTGCTTTCTGGAACACAAATAATGAATGAATATATTAACAACCCGGGCAAAACTTCCGAGGCAATAATAGCGTTTGACGGTGTATGTTATTATAAAACGGGAGATTTGTCTTTTAAGAATAACAAAAACGAATTTTTTATCACAGGCAGACTGGACGATACGATAAAATATCGTGGTTACCGAATAAACTTACTTGATATAGATTCTTATATTACCAAACTCCCCTATATTGAGGATGTGACGACCATCGCGATAGCCGATGAAATAAAGGAAAATATCACCGTTAGTTTTATGATTCTTAGAGATAGCAACGAAGACATCTCGGAAAAAAAAATCAAGCAGGATTTGAAAGAGATTCTAATAGATTATCAAATTCCAGAAAAAATACGATTTGTATCAGACTTTCCCATCAATACCAGTGGTAAGGTGTGCAAAAAGCAGCTTTTATCGATGTACAACAAGTAGTGGAATCTGGAGAAATATGTTTCTGATTTTTAACGTATAATCCAAATAAACCGTTTCCGCGCGGCTATGTGTCCCTCAAGGCGTACTGACACAGAAAAGCGCATTAAGAGTAACGCTGAATGAATGCAAGCAAAAAACCTAATGTCATTATCGTCGGTGCGGGCATCGGTGGTTTAGCGGCCGCAGGCGCTCTCTCACCGCACTGCGAATTGGTGACACTACTCGACAAAGACCTTCTTCCCGCTTCTGCGGAACCTAGAAAAAGCACCGCTCAGTCCAATCATCTACATAGCTTGTTAATAGCCGGTAAAAATATTTTAGAACAACTATTTCCAAATATTACTGACGATATCGTAAAACAAGGCGGCATTATATTGCGAGCTGGCTTAGATCAAAGTATTTTTGAATTTGGTGCCTGGATGCCCAAGCGCAACCTGGGTTTATGCATTTCAGCGCAGTCGCGATTGCTGCTAGAGTCGGTTGTCCGCAGGCGCGTCAAACAACTAAGCAATGTTAAAATATTCGATTCGACACGCGCTACAGATATTAAAGTGGCAAACGATAAGGTGTGCGGGGTTTGTGTCACTACGGCTTCTGACGGCGCCAGTATTATTGATTGCGACTTTGTCGTAGACGCCTCCGGGTTGTCCGGTTCTCTTGTGCAAAAGTTAAATCGGTGCTATCCGGATATAGAAAACAAAAAAGAACAAGTGTCTTCTAAAATTGTGTATGTGAGTGCGGTTATTAAAAAACCTCAAAGCTGGCTAAGCATCAAAGAAAATATAATCGTTGTTGCTGAACCACACCAAACCTGTGGTGGCGCGCTGCTAGATATTGAAAATGATTCTTGGCTTGTGTCACTTAACGGACGTAACGGTGTTGAACCGCCAACAGACCTAGAGCAATGGAAGGAGTTTGCACGCCAACTGCCGACACAGGCCATTTGGGAGCGAATAAAAGATTGTTCCATTTCGCACAAGTTGCAAAAATTTAGTAAAAGTTATTCCTACTTGCGTCGTTTTGACCTGGTTGAAAACCTACCTTCTGGCTATTTCCCGTTGGGAGATACTATTAATAGTGTAAATCCAACCTTTGGCCAAGGTATGGCACTGGCATTTGGGCATGCCGATGCATTGAGTCATGCCTTTGCCTGTGGCTTTAACGATGAAACGCAAAACACCTATTTAAAACTCGCCACCCAATTGTCTCAAAAAGCATGGCGCCAGACAGTTGCATACGAATCTATGTTTGCGGATATGGATGAGGCCTCTCGCAACAAATATAAGCTACTGCAAAATTTGGTACTCAACAAACACAAGCGAGCTTTAGATGATGAAAGTGTTCATCTGGAATTGTTCAAACAGGCACAGATGCTGTTTTAAATACATTCAGAATACATTCAACAATATATTCGAGAGCACCAATGCACTCTGTAATTATTTGTGTCGTTTCTGCTGGCTTAGCTGCCGCTACCGCCCTTTCCAAAATTTGTCAAAAAATTACCTTATTCGAAAAAGACGAGCCGCTCTGCGCTACAAAGGTTCGGCGTTAGAGCATCAAGTTTAATCTTGAAGCGTCTTGCAGGGAAACAAAGACAAACGGAGAAACGGGTATGGATGTAATGATGGAAGCTATGCACTGCGACAGCGACCGAGGAGCCGGATGCGGGAAAACCGCACGTCCGGATCTGCATGGGTGGCTTTATGTAAATGAAGTTCCTACCATAACTGCCCCGCAATGAGCCCATATCCATATTTTACTTTAGTGTTAGGCGCCCCACTCCCCGGATTTAAGCAACAGTTTCTGCACAGATCAATGCTGGTAAAGGACAGCAAATTTCCGAATATGGTTCCGGTGTAACAGCCCGACCTATCTAAGATCATTCCCCCCCCAGGACATCCCGCATTCGTCTAGAGAGTCCCCCAACCGATAGCGAAACACAGGCAAAAAGAAGGCCGGCTCCCTGATGTGTTATTTTGTATGTGCGAACATCAAAATTAAACGCCAAACACCAAAGAGCCAGCCATGCCGCATATATTGCCAGATATCCACACGCCAGATCAACATCGCTCACGATTACTGAGTGCCCCCACAGCCTATCAGCCAAATACTTGCCGAAATTGCGGCTCACGCAAATTGTGGGTACATAGTTCGTACACTCGTAAGGCGGCATGCGTGCTGGGTGACGGCAACCCTGCGGTGATTCCTCGGTTTCTGTGCCAAAATTGCAAGACAGCATGCTCGGTTCTGCCCGAGTACATCCCGCCAAAGCGCTCGGTTTTTCTCAAAAAACAGTCATTTATGGATGGGCACTAGCTAGAACAGTTTGCCGCCGTTGAATGGTTTTTAATCCAATAAGACTTACATACAAGGCATTGCCTAACGGTGTGCCAGGTGGCTTAAAGGTGTCACTAATGTGCCAAACTTCACCTCATAAACGACTTCAACGGGGCGCCGTTTAAAAATTCCAAGGGTTTGGGTTTACCGTATTGAAAGTGGCTAGATAATTAAATCGAGCGTACTGCTCAGTTTAC
>JBLHGN010000201.1:0-6797 GCA_047616325.1 Lentisphaeria bacterium | reverse complement strand
AAACCAGTATTGCGCTTCAATTCACGACTTATCGTTGAAGGGTGGCGGCCAAGCTCTTGTGCAACCTTTTTTTGTGTATATCCTGCTTTCAAAAATGACTGGGTCTGGTATCGTTCTATTTCGGTCAGCTGTGTATAGTTCATTAGCAATTTCCTTTGGCGAGAAAGTGGCGTGGAGTATACCAGTTGGCCACTTCCAAAAAATTGCACTTACGAGTTGAATTCAGGATCAGAATTTACGGCTTATCGAAGTATTAACAGTCTCGATAATTCAATAGCACCTACTTTTCTTGATGGAAAAGTGGCCTGATTTTTGCGATTGGCCAGCTGTATTTATTGGTTGCTAGTGTGGGTGTCCAATTAATTTTGCAATAGCACCTACTTTTCTTGATGGAAAAGTGGCCTGATTTTTGCGATTGGCCAGCTGTATTTATTGGTTGCTAGTGTGGGTGTCCAATTAATTTTCCAATTAATTTGCAGAGTGAAGTCCTTGCGGCGTCGCGTTCAAGCAGCGAGCGATGCCGTGGCTGAGGGTGTGGACAAGTGTGTCGAGCCCGCCATGAGTGGGCGCTTTGACAAGGTGGAAGCGTTGCTTACCGCAGTCATCTTCGGCAGAGCCTGCCCCGCGAGCACAGCGCTTGACTAGCTAGAGAGCTATCGTGGTCGAATTATGTTCAAAATCCAAGCTTTTTGTGCCGGGTGCAATGTAAAAAAAAAGACACTTTTCTCGTCGAGTTTTACGTTTATTTATGTTGCATTCTACTTCCGCGAAGGCCAATTGACTCATCTCATTCTTCTGTTTGCTGTGAGCCAGAAAGACCTAGAAACCCGAAAGAATCAACCATATGTTTGTTGCTATGTATCGGCAGTTACACTACGCTACTGAGACGTGGCACATGTACAGCACTATATGATTTCTGAGACTCGTGCAACCAAGGGCGGTCGATAACTGTAAACAGATCTCGACAAATGTCTTCATTTAAATGAATGACTGGTGCGTGTTAGTTGACGCCAAACCATGAAATTTTTAGGTGTGTGCCACGAAGATGAGTTAAGGTTTGACTACTTAGTTGCCAATAATTGCGCTTCCCTCGTTGTTATACAGTATATCTCCTTGCTATGATTACACTCACTTTGGCCGGCAGGTTGGTATGTATAGAGTCCGTCTTGGTTCAGCAAACATCAATATTATGCAAGTACGCAGTAAATGACACAAGGTCACCTCCTTAAATCTATCTACGAGAAATACCAGACGGATTTACTAAGGTTTATCGCCTCTAAGTTTGGCAATCGACATGATGCCGAAGATATTGTACAAGATGCGTTCCACAATATATTAACGTCCGAAAAAGCTAAAACTCTTGAAAATCCACGGGCATACTTGTACAAAGCTGCTAATAACTTGGCTTTAAACCGAATACGAAAAGAGCAGCGTCATAGTGACTACCGTGAGGAATTATGTGACGAACCAGAATTTGCGTCGCCAGAGCAGTCAATAAGCGCCCAAAAAGACCTGGAAAGTATTGAGCGTGCCCTCGGAACATTACCCAAAAAATACAGCCATACCTTTATACTTAGTCGTGTGCACCTTAAAAGCTACCTAGAAATTAGCCAAGAATTAGGCATTGCCGTTAGTACGGTAGAAAAGCATATTATTAAGGTATTACAGTTTCTTCGAGATCACCTAGATGAGGAGGGCGTATTGTGACAGTGCATACATTAAATGTCCGTCCTTGCCAGCTATGAGGGTTATACGATGTCCTTAGAGAATTCATCTTTAAAGAATGGCCCTTATAACATGAGCTTAAAAACGCTGCGAACTCCAGAAGAGGCCGCCATTCGCTGGCTCGTACATCTCGATTCCCCACGTTTGAGCACTCAACAAGAGAAAGCATTTTTTGCCTGGCTCAATTCCTCACCAAAGAACCAAGCCGCCTACCTTAAAATAGAGCGTTTGTCTCAGCGTGGTAAGGTTCTAGGCCAGCGTGTAAAGCACTCCCCCGAACAAGTATCGAAACGCGCATATGGCGTTTTACAATGGCAAGGCTGGGCGGTAGCCTGTTTTCTTCTAATCTCTATCGGCTATTTCCTTACCTCTCTCACTCCTACAAGCCCTGAACGCTACGAATTTCAAACGGCCATAGGTGAACAACAAACACATACGCTTAGTGACGGCTCGACAATCTGGCTAAATACCAACTCTCACCTACAGTTCACTCAGGAGGCAGATAAACGCACGGCATACCTACAACGAGGCGAAGCTTTTTTCGATATTCAAACAGATGCTAAACACCCCTTTGAGGTGGTTACCGATGCGGGACGTATTCGGGTCATAGGAACGCAATTCTCGGTTCAAAAAACGAGTAACGACTCAATTATTACTGTTATGGAAGGAAAAGTGGCATTAGCGTCAGGGTTGAGCCTTACAGATGAATTTACCGCTGATAGTACGCTTATTGCTAATCAACGCCATACACTTAAATCCGCCAATGAAGGTACCGCCCCAGAAAGGTTAGATGCATCTATCGCACTTGCTTGGCGAGAAAAACAGCTCATCTACCGTGGAGAGAGCTTTGGGGTAGTTATTAACGATCTAAATCGTTATTTTAAAGAGAATATTTTTATCGACGATGAATCCCTCAAGGAAAAGAGTGTGATTGCCGTACTTCGCATCGACTCTCTTGACTCAGCCATTTCAACCCTCTCCATATCATTAAATCTTACTCCTCAATTTAATCAAGACCGCTCATCGATTACTTTTCACTCAAAGTAAGTGCTATCTAATCACCTACAAAGAATGCACCTCAGCATGAGGCTCGTGGTGAATACGTCTTGTACGCTCTAAGTCGGGGTTCTGCCTCCCCTCCTAGGGTTTCGTACCAACGTGTATTCTTTATTAGTCTCCTTCAAGGTTAAAACCACCGGCCTTAGCTATGATGGTGTTTTGGTCAGAACTGGATGTTGAAGATGGATTACCGTTATGGCAGTCATACGGTATTTAAGATTCAATATCACTTTGAGCTTGTCACTAAATATCGTTACCAGGTACTTAGCGGTGACGTAGGTTTAAAGGTTCGTGAATTGATACGGTAGGCATGTCAATCTTTTGAGGTTGAGATATTGAACGGGGGGAGGGTAAGTAAAGGCTTTAGAGGTGCCCTAAAGTCTGTTTTTCTTTTCTGAAATAAGTTGGGGGGACTAAATGTCCGGGGTTTATCAGGGTTCACTACTTAATTTTCTGCACTCAAATATTAATACAAAAAATTATTTCACTTTTTTTGGAGGTCGGGCACCACTCAATTGTCTTATACGTAGACAGAGGAGAAGAAGCTCATAGGTAGTAAAGGTTTCAGAGAGCAAAAGGAGGGGAATGACATGGTCCAGTCAGGTATCCCTCGAGTAAGCGAACAGCTAAAACAGGCTCTATCTGGCTGTATGCAGCAAAACGGAAACGCCCAGGGGACCGGGTGATACACGGGACGCGCTTACAGAAGTGCCTTGTAAATCTAATAGGGAAAGAGGGGTAATCAATTAGATATGGATGTATAGAGGGAGGTAGGCGCTCAAGGATGATAGTTAAAGGACTATTTAAAATGGAAACTTTAATAATGGAAATAAAAAAGGAAGATTTAAAATATGGAGCAAAAAAAAGGAGGGCGTTTAAATGGAGTGTTTAAAGAATGATCGAAGTAAAAAGATCCATTTGCATGTAATGTAATACAATGGCATGTGTACTCGACGAGATCTAGCAGGAAGCACTACAGTATTTCAAGGAATATTGGCTAAGCCAATGCATTGATTTCGATTTTTTGGGTGCGCAAGGAGGCGCACTAACAAATAACCATCAATTCAAATAAGCGCAGCGTCAACTGCGTAAAAAATCCCGAACGCCTCCTGAAAAAATCAAACGCCTAAGTAACCACCAAAGTAAGCCATGCTGAGAACGCTAGTAGCGTAGTGATTAATGGCTAAGTATTGCTAAAAATAGACGTTACACCTATTATCCTGGCCTACCAAATATTCAGCGTACTCTCTACGATAAATCAAAGGCCCGTACCCTTATCAATGAATAGATTTTTTTTTGTTAAACGCTCGATTATCCGATCACTCCCGTGCGTACTAGCGTTACTCGCTTTTATATCATTAGTAAGTCATGCTCAAGATGCACGGCAATTAGAATCGCCAAGAAAACATATCATTTATTTCGACTTGCCTGGACAGCCCCTAAAACAGGGTTTAATTGAGTATGCAGTGCAGTCAAAAATGAATATAATCCTGGAACGTGAACTTGTCGAAGGGTATCGCTCAAGTCCCGTGGTGGGGCCGCATTACCCTATTGAGGCTCTCAAATTACTCTTGTCTAGAACCTCATTGAACTACAAAATTATTGGCGATAGCGGCCCTATTTTAATCGAACCCGCCACCGTAGAAAAGCCAAGCGAAATATCAGAAAAAATCACTGCCACGTCACCCAATACGATGGTAGAAGAGGTTGTTGTCAGCGGCCTTCAATACCCCTTTCGTTACAATACGATTACAAACACTCAAATGTATGGAAATATTGCGGTATTTGATACGGCTCGTTTTATCAATACACTGCCTTCACCACTCATTATGGATCAAGCCCCGAATGATTTAATCGACTTGCTGAAATATAGTAGCGGAATAACACCCGCTGATGGTCTTGCCGATAGTAATGATGATTTTTATGTTCGAGGTTTTCCGCGCTTGGGGGTGTATGTCGATGGTTTTCGTTTAAGTACCAATAATGGTACCAAGCAATTGCCTGCAAATATGGAACGCGTGGAAATACTTAAAGGCCCCTCAACGCTATTTTACGGGCAATCAGAACCCGGCGGCATTGTAAATATTGTACGTAAAAAACCCTTACTTAAATCCCACCAACGCATAGAAGTGAAAAGTGGTAAACAGGGTAAACGTGATATAAATCTTGATTTAACCGGCGCGATATTACCGAAATCAAATCAACTATCTTACCGCCTCATTATTGCAGACGAAGAACAAGACCAGTTTCGCGATTTACAGTTCACCGAAAAACAACTTATCGCGCCCTCTCTTCGTTGGGCGATGGGCACTAATACCAGCCTTGAAATTAGTTATGAGCAACAAAAAAATCGGCATATTAGAGCGCAGGAGCCGCTATTACTTGTGCCGTTAGGCGATGGTAATATAGAGCTTATCTCCCCGAATACTCCCCCTTCCACCAACGGTATTGTTCACAGTTCATTTTCTCATCAAGCGCAACCTGATTTCTCATCAAAATTTCGACTATTCACCATGGAACTCCAACACTACTTATCCTCCAATTGGTCGGTGAGAAGTCAGTTTTTCAACAATAAAGAACGTCGTTCTGGTGTGCGCGGTAGCCGCAATGCGCTGCTAAGCAGTGAGGTGTTGGTCAGTGAAAACGAGCTGGAGCCCGAAACAGTACTTATCGGAGGAGTGGGTATCGTAATACCAATTGTAATCGGTACTAGCGTTGTTAATACCGAAAGTGGCGATACACTTAAAGCTAGAGTACGAAGCCTTTATGATGAACAATCTCAAGAGCATACTCGCAATTTTAAAATCTTACTTGACGGTTCTGGTGACTTTGCTGGCGCATACCATGATATTAGCATGGGGCTAGAATGGTATAGAAATACACTTGAAGAGCGATTCGTTCTTGAAGAGCGACGAGATATCACCTCGATAGATGTAGGCTCGAACGGTACCGACATTATCACAGCTGTCGGTGGCGCATTAGGAAATTTAATACCTCGCCAGCAAGCGTTAAGCTATGATGATTACGGCGTGTTTTTACTCAACAATATAGAATTAAATGAACAATGGAAGCTATCGTTGGGAGGACGATATAGCATTCTAAAAGGAGATCTTCTAGATATTAACAATGCCCAATCTGAACTTGAAGAGAGTAAAGAGTTTTCATCTGAGTTTGGCCTTCGATATGAACCCGTCGATGACATTGCGCTATACCTTAATTACTCTGAGGCCTTAAAAGGAAATTATCAAATCGATGATTTTAGTACAACGTTTAGCGAACCTGAGCTATCCACTCAAGTTGAACTCGGTTTAAAACTATCACAATTAGGCGGCAAACTAACTTCCACGATGGCCATTTTCCAAATCGATAAAGAAAATATTGTCAATATCGAGTTTATTGATGGCTTAAGGCGAGCAAGTATTGGTGAACAGCAACGTACTACGGGTATAGACGTTGATTTCACCTATCAAATCAGCGACAAAATTGATGTCATTGGCGCTTTTTCACATATAAAGCCAGAAATTTCGAACGGCGAATACCAAGGTAACATTGCCGCTCTTGCAGCCAGAAACACAGCCGGTATTTTTGCAAACTACCATTTTGGTGCTGGCTGGATTAAAGGGATCAATGTAAATATTGGCATGAACTCTGTGGGCAAACGCTTTGAAAGCAATAGCAACCGTAGCGTAATAGATGGTTACAAAACACTCGAAATAGGTGCATCCTACAAGTTTTCCCATCGCGGACATAGATTCCGCGTTCAAGTCAATGCAAAGAATATACTAGACGAAGACTATGTCATTGCATCAGAGGGAGAGATCAGAAAAAATAGTGAAACAACAGGGAAGAGTTTCATTGCAACATTAGGCTTTGAATATTAAGCCCTATATAGTGGCCCCCGAAATTGAGACAGTGAGTTAGAATAGAAATCACTGAATCGAGAGACCACTATGAAGCGTAAAACATTTCCAGCCAAGTTCAAAGCCAAAGTTGCCATAGCGGCCCTGAAGGGC
>JBLHGN010000200.1:0-6857 GCA_047616325.1 Lentisphaeria bacterium | reverse complement strand
CTGTGCGTGTTTTATAGGGGCGGGGCTTGGTGGGCTCTTTGGTGGCGTGCTCGCCTGCATCGAGACGCTGAGCTGTCCGTTCGGATATACCTACTCGCGCAGCTGCATCAACTTGTGTCTTACCTTGACTTCGGGTTTCATATAGAGAGTTACCTGTGTTGTTTTGATCGCCACTTGAGCTCCTTAAATGGGAGTGTATAGGGGCAATTATTTTATCAGGAACCCGCCAGTCTAGTTGACGCCAACCCGCCAGTCTAATTGTCGTCTAATAGACTTAGCCGTTTCCGCCAGCACACTCGGCATAACCGCCATTCCTTTAGCATCGAACCGTTGACTGTTTAACAAGAATTCGTCCAATCTATGTCTCTAGTGTTTTATCGGACAGCCGATTGTTTAACTACTATTCAATAATTGCAGCTTATTTTCTAAGGCTGCCATTCCGCTTGGCAAATCAACGCGCACGCCCAAATCTTTAAATGTGGAGCCAAAAGCATGCAGAGTTCTGAATAGATTATGTACGCGGCACTGCTCGCCCATTTGACCAATTCGCACAATGTGTAGTCCAAAAGAACTTGAAATTTCTACCCTATAATTTCTAGAAATATGCTCACAAATATTATTCGGCTTAAGTTCGGAGGGAATTTTTATACCGAGTACCGAGCTCAAGCGAGCCCTGCCCTGAACGTAAAGTTCGAGGCCAAGGGTCTCGATACCAGCTTGCAATGCAAGTGAGCAACGCTTGTGCCTGTCGAAACGACCCGTTAGAGTCTCATCACAAACTAGACGCATCGCCTCGTGTAGAGCTAAAAGACCTGATACAGGAGCGGTGTAGTGATAACCCGCTTTATGCCAAAAGTTGTGCGCTAATTTTGCATCCAATGTCCAATGGTGCATTACTTCCTTTCTATTTAAAATGCGTTGCCAGGCCTCTTCAGAGAACGCCACTAAGGAAACTCCGGGTATGCACGATAGGCCTTTTTGACCACCGGTGATAACGGCATCAATTTTCCAATCATCCATATTCAAAGGCATGGTACTTAAAGTACAAACTGCATCAACAATTACTAAACAGCCGTACTGATGGGCAAGTGCCGATATTTTATCGAGTTCAAAATTGTGAATGGTATTAGAGGTTTCTCCTTGTACAATTGTTAAGACGGAAGGATTGAAGGATTCTAGTTCTAATTTAATTAATTCAAGATCTCCACTTTGACCGTCTTGCACCATGAGCCTGTTAACTTCGGCTCCACAGCGTTCTGCCATTTCTGCCAGGCGATTACTGAAAAACCCGTTGCATATACTAAGAACTTTGGTGTCTGTCCACACCAAATTCGCCACGGCCATTTCCATTGCTGCAGATCCGGGGCCAGCAACGCCCATAATCCACTCTGTTTCTGTTTGGAAAATGTATCGGCCCATACGCTTAATTTGATCTATGATACGAGCCATGGTTTCGCCAAGGTGGTTTATAACAATGCCATTGGCAGCGGCCACCGCACTTGGAATTGGCACAGGTCCAGCGCCCATCATTAACAGTGGTTCTGCAGGTAAAATCTTGTGCAGGGGTTCGATATATGGGACTTCTATAGGCATTATTGTAACTCAAAATAAAAGGGTTCGGACGCAACATTTTATTCTATAAACGTCAGTGTGGTTTTAGTGATACTTGCCAATTCCTCTGGCTTTTATAGACGTAAATAGTGCCTACTTCCATGAATATAAAAAGAAGTGCAGGTACTACTTATTACTGAAACCCCCTCAGCCTGAAGGTTTATGATTCGATGGTATTCACTATAAAGCAAAACAGTGTGACTATTTTAGTTTAGCCGTCAGCTAGACAGGTCTTGGCGATCAAAGCCGACCGTCAGCTGATTAACTAATGCATCTTCACCAATTTCCGCATCTATTTCAATGATCGAGCTTATAGTGGTATTTAGAATTATCGCTCGACCTCGCATCTAACATGCTTGCAGCTCTATTTGCACTTATTTCACCGTAAGCGTAGAGGCGAACTAAGTGCCGTGTATTTTCTCTCTCATTTAACTCGGTAGAACTGAAAGGACAGGGGCTGTTGGAAATGAAAAACAATACTTTAATACGCTCTGTTAATTTTGTTGCTACGTAAGATGCGATATACCCACCTAAGGAAAAACCGATAAGCACTATAGGATGCATAGCCAGTTGCCTTATTTAGCGGATCGCCAATTTATCTATATTTTGCTCGTGTGGAATAGGAGGATGTACAAGATGATAGACATATCAAAGCTCAGCGATCAGTATTGACAAAAGTTTATCGGCGCACATAATAGTACCGAGTATTAAATATAGTGTTTTTTTACTCGAGTGAATAATAATGGCTTTATCTACGTTCGCCACAGCAGTAAGCGATCGATAGGGACTTTGTAATAGGCGCCAAAGTGCTAATTGTGTGTTGTTGTCTTCACTAGATTCTAGATGTCATTTGCTTCTATTTTATCGATAAAACCTCCGCCGAAAAAAAGACGCCAAGGCCACGGTTAGCAGAATGGAACAAGCCCAAAAAAGCTTCGTACGTTTATGTGTTAAATTTCGTTTTTGAGCAAAATTCTACATAAACGCGGAATAGGGAGCGTGTTGGCGATCACCAACCAAAAATGTAACCTCGATAAGCGGAGGCCTCGGTTAGCATCTTCTTACTAAAATTTATTTTTAGTAACCACGGGTGATTAAGCTAACTAAATCTTTTTACACATCTAAGTTAGCCACTGATAAGGCATTCGTTTCAATGAATTCTCTGCGCGGTTCGACATTGTCGCCCATAAGACAGGAAAATATCTGGTCTGCGGCTATAGCATCTTCTACCTTAACCTGTAACATGCGTCGGTTGTTGGGGTCCATTGTGGTTTCCCACAACTGTTCTGGGTTCATCTCACCCAAACCTTTGTAGCGCTGTATGTTGTAGCCTTTTTTTGATTCGCTCATAATCCATTCCAACGCCTGTTTAAAACTATTCACTTCAAAACGTCGCTCGCCTTTCGCAACATAGGCGCCCTCTTCGACAAGACCCTTTAAATTTTCGCCAAGGCGGCGCATTTTTCGGTAGTCTTCCGACTCGAAGATGTCTGCATTAAATTGTTTTTTACTTTCTACTCCATGAGCAGTGATGCTGAGTTCGGGTAAGTAAATCTCCCTCTCGCTATGTTTATAAACAGAAACGGCGTACTGGTGCGTTTTTGAGCTTTCGTTCATAGCGTTAGTAACTACTTCAAGCCCGGCTGCCCACTCTGATACTTTGTCTTTATCTTCTAAGTCTGCTGTGTGCAAGGTGGGCAGGTAGATGAACTCTTCTAATATGGGTTCAGGGTAGAGACGAGAAAGTTTATTTAGTGTCAACATTACACTCCGGTATTGGATAACCAGAGCTTCTAATTGAGCTCCAGCCAAAGCCGGGGAATTGGCTGAAACGTGTAAAGCCGAAGACTCGATAGCAGCGTTAGTGAGGAACTGCGTCAGTGCGTCGTCGTCCTTTAAATATTGTTCTTGTTTTCCTTTCCATATTTTGTAAAGCGGTGGTTGCGCAATAAAAATGTGGCCGCGTTCCACTAATTCGCGCATTTGGCGAAAGAAAAAAGTCAGCAAGAGTGTGCGTATGTGGGAACCGTCCACGTCGGCGTCAGTCATGATGACGATGGAATGGTATCGAAGCTTGTCGGGATTAAACTCCGACGTGCCTATTCCACAGCCTAGGGCCGTGATAAGTGTTCCAACTTCTGCACTAGACAGCATTTTGTCGAAGCGTGCTTTTTCTACATTCAGAATTTTACCTTTTAAAGGTAAAATTGCTTGGGTTCTGCGGTCTCGGCCCTGCTTTGCGGAACCTCCCGCAGAGTCCCCTTCCACTAAGTATATTTCGGATAATGCGGGGTCTTTTTCCTGGCAATCGGCTAATTTACCTGGCAAGCCGGCAATATCCAATACGCCTTTACGACGGGTCATGTCACGCGCTCTGCGAGCAGCTTCTCTGGCACGAGCGGCTTCAATCATTTTTCCGACAATTGATTTAGCTTCCTGTGGGTGTTCCATTAGATAATCAGAAAAAGCCGCACCCATCTCTTGCTCAACGGCCGTTTTCACTTCTGAAGACACCAGCTTATCTTTGGTCTGGGAAGAAAACTTTGGATCAGGTACTTTAACAGAAACAATCGCAGTGAGCCCTTCACGTGCATCGTCACCGGTGGTACTAACCTTCTCTTTTTTGCCAAAACCTTCTCTTTCAATATAGTTGTTGAGGGTTCGGGTTAATGCACCACGAAAACCAGCCAAGTGGGTTCCTCCATCTCGCTGGGGTATATTATTGGTGTAGCAATAGATGTTTTCCTGGTAGCTATCATTCCACTGGAGCGCCGCCTCAACACTAACTCCATCTTCTTCCCTGTATTTAACAAAGTGCATAACCTTATTTATCGGGCTCTTATTTTGGTTGAGGTATTCAACAAATTCCCGTAGGCCACCTTCGTACTCGTATACCTCTTCTTTTGCGGATCTCTCATCGAATAGTACTATACGCACGCCGGAATTCAGGAATGAAAGTTCTCGTAAACGCTTTGACAGTATTTCAAAGTGGAATTCTATGTTGTTAAAGGTATCGGGAGATGGCACAAAGTGTACTTCAGTGCCCTGCTCTTCCGTCTTACCTACTACCTTAAGTGGCGCTTGGGGTATGCCATGGTGGTAAATTTGTTCAAAAACCTCGCCTCTGCGACGTATTGTCAACTTAAGTAAGCATGATAGTGCGTTAACTACTGACACACCCACACCGTGAAGACCACCGGATACCTTGTAGGTATTGTCATCAAATTTCCCACCGGCATGCAGTACCGTCATAATAACTTCTGCAGCGGATACGCCCTCTGAGTGCATTTCGGTTGGAATACCCCGACCGTTATCTGACACAGTAATGGACTCATCTGGATGGATAACTATCCGAATTTCACTACAATGGCCAGCTAATGCTTCATCTATAGAGTTATCAACGACTTCAAACACCATGTGGTGAAGCCCAGTACCATCATCGGTATCACCTATATACATGCCAGGGCGTTTACGTACAGCATCCAGTCCTTTTAAAACTTTGATGCTAGAGGAATCGTAGTTGTTATTATTTTCATCAGTCATAGTCTAGGTTGATCTCTTTGTGTGCTATTAATAATTGCCCTAAGGCGGGTCACAGTGCTTAATATCTTTTGAATCGTATTTTACATTGGCGTTTTTGTTTGGGTGCTTTGGGACTCGCTAGCCAAAGTCTCTTTGATTTCTCCATGTTTCACGTGAAACATTTTTACTTCTTGGTGGCAATCATTCCATGCCACCCGCAGCGGGTGGTCTTCAACACCAGTAACAAACACTTGACAACCCAGATCACTAACACAACTTGCAAGAAATCGTTGATGGTAGTCATCGAGCTCTGCTGGTAGATCATCTATCAACACGATGGGTTTTACTCTGGTCAAATCACAAAACACCCGTGCTTTTGCGATAAAGGAAGCCGCGATTAGTGCCTTCTTTTGGCCACGCGATAAAAAATCGACCACAGGCAAACCATCACTAAAGAACGAAATCTGGGCTTTGTGTGGACCTAGCGTTGTATAACCGAGCTTTCTATCTCTTTGAAAAGCAGACTCGAGCTGTAACTCCAAGCCGCTCTCGGTTTTCCAGCCCTGATAAAGCTCAAGTTCCAGCTCTCCAAATCCGCGGTTATGGTTAGCCGACATAACCGTAGCTAAAGACTGCCTAAATAATTCAAAGCACTCACTTCTCAACTCCGCGACCAAGGAGCCTATTTTTGCCAGCTCTATATCCCATGGTTTAAGGTCGGAATATTCTATTCTATCACGTCGCAGGAGGGTGTTGCGGTGATGTACGCAGCGAGACAAGTCTTTCCATAAACCTGCGAACTCATGTTTCACGTGAAACACAAGCCAATCAAAAAACTTTCGTCTCTCTTTAGGACCACCATCCAATAGCGAAAAAGATGACGCGTCTAAGACCAATAGGGGCAGGTTTTTTGCGAGTACCGCTGAGCTACTTACACTCAAACCATCTACTCTAATTCGACTAGTCCCACGTATTTTGCGTTCGACTCCCAGAGAAGTGTTAACCCCATTAAGCCCGTTAAGCCCATTAGAGACAGCTACAAACACCGTATACTGTGATTGACCATGCTGTACTACGGACTTTATACGCGACGATCGTAATGATCGCCCTCTACCAGCTACAGTAATTGCCTCTAGCAAACTGGACTTGCCCGCACCATTGGCGCCTACTATAAAGTTCACCCCATCGCTAGGTTCAATATCGATTTTAGCCAAATTACGAAAATCATTTATAGTGAGACGATTAATGAAAGGCATTAGTTATGTAATCGGGGCAAAACCTGCCCCGTCGAATGATGTCATTAATGGAAGGGACCTATTTTTTAGTAGTGCCACCTAACGCAAGCCCTACAAGCGCATCGGCATCACAACATAGGCACAATCCGAATCATCCGGTGCTTCTAGCAACGCACTGCTATTAGAGTCTGCCAATGTAAGTTTAATATTTTCTGTGTCTAATACGTTGGTTACATCTTGAAGGTAGCTAACATTAAAACCGACCTCAAGCGAGTCGCCCGTGTAATCAACTGCCACATGATCTTCGGCTTCTTCTTGTTCTGGGTTATTTGCCATGATGGTAAGTTGTCCAGTCTCTAACAACAAACGAACTCCACGATACTTTTCATTAGATAAAATTGCTGTTCTGGCAAACGCCTGCTTTAAATCGGCGCGATTACCAATGATGACTTTATCTCCACCCTTTGGGATTACGCGTTCATAATCGGG
>JBLHGN010000199.1:0-6867 GCA_047616325.1 Lentisphaeria bacterium | reverse complement strand
ACGACTCTGGAATTGGTGTGGACAGCTTGGCTAAAAGTAGGGACGCATAACGTTGAGCCTTAACCTCGAGTTCACTATCGAGCGAAGATGGGTCTAACAGTCCGAGTTGCTGGGTATCGCTGTCACTTATTATTTGATCTATTCGTTCGGCCAGAAGGTGCCACAACGTAGAATCCACATCAAAATGTTTTCCGAGATTCAGCAAAGTTTTTTGTTTGACTTTTCCATCCACGCGAACACTTTCGACGAGGCGATAGCTAAAGTAGCTGCCTCCGCTCTTTTAACTTGTTATGGGGGATTTTCGTATAAACATGGAGCAAGAGACTGCACTTTTTTTAGTGCTGGCACAGGGCTTGATTCTATTTTATGGCACTATATTCTAGCCTTTAAAGTTAAGCCATTAATTTTAAAGGGTTTTGTTTTTAATCTCAGGAAAAATAGTTGGTTTTGGCGCCTAAAAAGTCTTGCGCCACTGAAGCTGGGTTAATTGCAATAGCCCTACAAGAACGAGCCCTATTAGCATGTCTTCCACGGTCTTATGCACAGAGCTGGCACACTCCTACGACCTGGTGTGCAGCGAGATCAATTACCAAGATCAGAGTAAGTCGGCTTGTCGCATTCATCACCTATTTGGGAACGGCGGGCTAGCCTGCTTAGACTTGGGCTGTGGTACTGGCCCGCATATCGATCATTTTGTTCAAAAAGGCTATCGCGTAACTGGCTTGGACTTAAACCAGGCGATTCTCGATCAGGCTGCTCTGCGCTGTCCTCAAGGCGAGTTTTCTCTGCAAGACATGAGTAAGTTTCGGCTTGATTCACACTTCGACTTGATTACCTGCTTCTTATATTCGCTTCACTATTGCTACCCGTATGAAAAATTCGAAAACGGACTCAGTCACACCTTTGCCGCGCTAAACCCTGGCGGTTTTTTTGTTTTGACAGCGTCGACAATAAACGCTGTTCGACCTACAGTGCACTCCACGATGGCGCACTGTTTAATTTTCAATCTCGCTGGCTGTATGCCGGTGCGGGGATAAGCTGGACCTGCAACTGGATATCAGTAAAAACATAGGCTGAACGCAGCTACACTGGCAAGACCGCCACGGCATGCTTGCAATTAACACATTGGAACTAAAGGGCCTTATAGAAACTATTGGCTTTGAGCTTACCTTGCTAGAACACAACTTCTCAAAACTGCTGCCCTGGCAGGGCAAAAGCTGTAATGTGCTGTTTGTGTGCTTTAAACCCGAGGTTTAAGCTAAAGGTGGTATCCTCACGCGCCCATTGTAAGACAACCCCCTTTACGGAACCGCATCATGGCTTTTGTGTTTGAAGAACTCGACAATCAGGAATCTCCCATTGGCAACATTAGTTTGCGACGCCGATCGGACCCGCGGCTTGGCGGCAAAATTTTATTCGAGGTAAAGCTCGGTGAAGAGTTTCTAATGTCCAGCCTATTTACGGAGGCCGAAATTCAGCTCTCTAAGTTGGGTATTGCGGCCTTAGCCGCCGCTGGTTTCGAAGATCAGCTCGACATAATTGTCGGTGGTTTGGGGCTGGGCTATACCGCTGCGGCGGCACTGGAATACAGCTCGGTGCGTTCGCTAATTGTTATCGATGTGATGGAGGCTGTGATCAGCTGGCATCAATGCGGCCTTGTGCCCTTAGGCAACACACTTACATCGGACCCGCGCTGCACCTTGTTTCACGGTGATTTTTTTGCCATAGCTACAGCAGATCAATGCGGCTTTAACATGGCCCAGCCCGAGCAGCTGGCTCACGCCGTATTATTAGACATAGACCACTCCCCGAGCGAATGGCTAAACCCACAAAACAAACGGTTTTACACTGCGGCGGCGCTACAAAGTTTGTCTGACAAACTGCACCCCGGCGGTATTTTTGGCCTATGGTCCAACGACCCTCCCGACGATAATTTTATGGCTTTGCTCGACAGTGTGTTTGAATCCTCTGAAGCTCAGCGGGTGTTTTTTCCTAACCCCTATAAGGGTGGCGAGTCATCAAACACGGTATATCTTGCGCATAAAAATCTAATTAGTGCTTAGGCTAAGCTTAAGCTTGGAGTTGGGAGCTAATTAGTTCGCCAGCATAGAGAATTGTGCAATGCTGCTCGGTTCGCCTGCGGGGCTGCATTGCAATACACGCGGTAAACCCATCCCTGGGGCTCTGCAACAGCATCCATGCAGAATGCAGCCCCGCAGGCAAACCTGGTAGGATGCCTTCGTTTTAATATCTTTGGGGCGGTGCTAATTAGCGCCCTTTCATAAATAGTTAAAAAATTGCTACATCTGAGTCGACTGTAGGCGGAATATCCCCGCGCTTATAGAATAGGGCCTATATAACAGAGCATAAATAGCAGCACCCATTAAAACACTCATATAACCGTTCACTTTCCGACGAGCTCCATACGTTTTATGCTTTCATTGCCACGTTTTATTTATGCTCTCGCCTTTGCCTCCGCTTTATTAATGGCGGGCACCCCCGTTGCGGTGTTAATCGGCGGAATTGTCGGTGAATCACTCAGCGGCAACCCAAATCTTGCCACCCTCCCCCTGGCAATTATGGTGTGCAGTGTCGCATTTAGCGCTATACCCGCTGCACGTATTCTTAACACTTATGGATATAAAATTTTGTTTTCGGTGGCTACGGCGCTTTCTCTGTGCGCCAATGCCGCCGCGTTTTTCGCACTACAGTTCGAATCGTTTAGCTTGTGGCTGCTGTGCATGGTGCTGACGGGCGCGAGCGCAGCGGGTATTCAGCAGATGCGATTTTGTGTGAGCAAATTCGTTGGCCAGCAGAATATCTCGGTAGCGCTCTCCGTATTTATGCTGTCGGGCGTTGTCGCGGCAGTAGTAGGGCCTGAAATTGCTGCACGCTCGCACTTTTCTGAATGGCCCGAGTTCTCCGACGCCTATATCGTTTTGTCTGTATTGCAATTATTTACTCTGGGATTTTTGTTTAGCCTGTCGCCACCGGCACCACACGCAACGGATGCGGCGGCAACAGTTCACACACTGCGCAGCAGCGGTGTATTAGCAATTCTCGCATCCGTTACGGCTTACGGCATTATGGCCTTTGTAATGACGGCCACGCCCATCAGCATGCACTCTCATCATGGACACTCCTTGCTGGCCACCAAATCAGTAATTCAATGGCACATATTGGCGATGTTTCTGCCCTCATTTTTTAGCGGTAAACTTATTCAAAGTATCGGCACCCATAAATCCATCGTGCTTGGCCTTGGCTGCTTTGCTTGCGCTTTTATTTTAACGCTTCAAGGCTTGGAGTTTATCAATTTTGCTGGTGGTCTCATTTTGATTGGGCTCGGCTGGAACATATTATTTACCACGGGCAGCACATTAGCCGCCCAGCACCACAATATTAAGTTTCGCGGCAAACACGACGCCTGGGTTTTTGGTATTCAAGCGCTGGCAAGCCTTGGCGCTGGTGCAGCACTTTTTTCACTGGGCTGGGCGGCTATTCAATGGCTGGCCATATTGGCTTCCTTGCCACTTATTTTCTGTATCATAGCTTCCTCTCGTCGGTGATTGCCTGCAACTTCACCTGAAAACTAAAAACACTTACGCCTCAGATAACCCCGGTCTTTCTGTCTTCCGTAAAGCAAAATAAATGCAGTATTAACTTGCACGCGCGAGCAGCGCAGGGACAGACTTCTTGGCGGTTTTATTTAGCTTTTGCATAAGCGAAAAGGGAATGTCATTGAGCCGGTAGTTTTGGGTGATATTTTCCAGCATCGCCATCCACAATTTGGCCGTCATTTGCGCATCGTATAGAGCCCGGTGAAAGGCACCATCTGAAGGGATATTGGTATAGCTCACCAGGGTGGCCAGTTGATGGTTGGGGGCTTGCTGGTAGATACGCCGCGTGGCTAGCAGAGAACAGCTAACATCTCCAGAATACACTCGAGAAATACGCTGCAGCTCTGCATCGAGAAAACCCTTATCAAAGGAAGCATTGTGGGCAACCATATTGAAATCCCCCACGTAGTCCGCGAAGCGAGCCATCACTTCGGCACAGGGGGCCGCGCCACGCAGCATAGTGTTGGTGATGCCTGTGTGATTTTCGATAAAACCACTTATGGATTTACCGGGGTTCATTAACGCCTGGAAGTGGTCGACGAGCTCGCCGTTCACTAAGCGCACCGCACCTATTTCAATGGCGCGATCACCCATGTCTGGTGATAATCCGGTGGTTTCAAAATCGAGCACTATTACCGTGTCGGCCCTTGACATACTTTTTTCTTTGCTCATCGATTCAACTGCTTGGTGGCTGTGGATGGCAGTTTAACAGTCTAGAATTCCAATAACATGCGAGTCTTTTATCTTCCGACTCTCGTCGACACCGCTCCCAGGCAAGAAATCCTATATAATCCGCCCCCAGCATAGCGCTTTGCCCGCATTCCCAAGGAATTTTCATGATATTTTCGTCTTTAGACTTAGCTCCCGACTTGCAAAAGGCCCTAGATGCCTGCGGCTACAGTCAAATGACGCCCATACAAGAGCAAGCGATTATCCCGGCTCGCCGGGGCAAAGATCTTCTCGCCAATGCGCAAACAGGCACGGGAAAAACTGCCGCTTTTGCGATACCGATCCTGCAACAGTTAATCGACGGCAACGGCACAGCAACGCGACAGCCAGGAAAACCCAAAGCTTTAATACTTACCCCAGCACGCGAACTGGCCGAACAGCTAGCTAACACCATTGGCGGCTACGCTCAGTTTTTGCCTATAGAAGTGCTCGCTGTATACGGCGGCACCAAAACCAGTGGCCAGGAAGCCAAATTGAAGGCCGGAGTGGATATATTGATTGCCACACCTGGTCGCCTGCTGGAACATATCACCAACTGCTCCGTTGATCTCGCCGATATCAAACATGTGGTGCTCGACGAGGTGGATCGCATGCTCGATATGGGCTTTATCGCCGATGTGCAGTCGCTGTTAAAACTCACTCCCAGTAAAAAGCAAACCCTGTTTTTTTCGGCGACGCTTTCGCCCGCAGTAAGTGAATTGGCGCACAAACTCCTGAAAAATCACCTGGCGATTCGCGTCTCCAAAGAAAATACCACGGCCCATACCATTGAGCAAACAGTCTATGCGGTGGAAGAGCGGCGCAAACATGAATTGTTTTTAACGCTGCTTACCGAGCAAAACTGGTTTCAAGTATTAGTGTTTACCAGCACCAAAGAACAGGCCGATGAACTAATGATTGGCCTGCGGCAAAATAAAGTGGACGCGGCTATATGTCACGGCGACAAAAGCCAGGGAACGCGCAGGCGCGCATTGAACGATTTTAAATCTGGCAAAATACAAGTACTTATCGCCACCGAAGTGGCTGCACGCGGGCTAGATATTCAGGGCTTAGAATATGTCGTGAACCTAAATTTGCCCTACCTGGCGGAAGACTATGTGCATCGCATCGGTCGCACGGGCCGCGCCGGCCAAAAGGGTCATGCGATTTCTTTCGTTAGTAGAGAAGAGGAGCGGACGCTAGACACCATTGAACGCTTTATTGGCAAAAGCCTAAAACGCATTCGCCACAAAGGTTTCGACGTTACCAGTCGCGATGTGCTTATCGAGAAAGTAAAACAATACAAACGCCCGGGGCGCAGCAATAAGGTAACGCAAACCAAAATAGATCTCGACAAAAAAACAAATAATAGTGGCGCATTAAAAGCCAAGAAACCGAAAAAATAAGCTGCACTTAACAGGCCGTTTCACACAACAATCAACCCTCACTTAAAAGAATTATTCCCATGAAAATTGATGTCTTTACTAGCTGTGACAACGGCAGAAAATACCTGTCTGTACCAAAGGGCACAAAATTAGAAGCTTTGGTACTGCCGGAAGATTTTGATCCACAATTGAAAACACTATCGCCTTTTCGCACACGCATGGAACTAGACCCAAGAAGAGAGCACAGCGCTCTGGACGCTGCCGACATTGCGCGACAAATTGAAGAAAGTGGCTTTGCCGTGCACGGGGCAAAAGGTGAAATTACCGTGGGCAGCAGTGAGTCATAACCGCCCGGGGGGGGCAATAAACTCGCATTTATTACCCCTTCTACCGATATAAACAATCTTTTAAGTTAAACCTCAAGCGCTTATGCCAACTCCGATCGCGTGGGTGTGATCATAGTAAAATCACTTGCATCATGACGTTCACGAAGTTGTTCTCCTGGCTCACCCCAGGTTTTATTTGCGATTCTTCCGCGCTGAACAGCCGGACGCTCTGCTATTGTCTGCGCCCAACCAACTACGTGATTGTAGGACGCAACGCTTAAAAACTCTGCCGCGTCGTATAAGTTATCCAGCACTAGTTAGCCATACCAAGACCACACGGCAGTGTCGGCAACGGTATATTCATCGCCTGCCAAGAATGCGCTGTTTGCTAAGTGCTGGTCCAATACATCCAATTGGTGCTTCACTTCCATGGCAAAGCGATCAATACCGTACTCCATGAGTGTTGGGGCGTACGAATAGAAGTGACCAAAGCCGCCGCCTAAATACGGCGCACTTCCTATTTGCCAGAACAGCCAAGAAAGACACTGCGCTCTTTCCCTTGCGGTTTTCGGGATAAAAGCGTCATATTTTTGGCGAGATACAGCAGTATTGCGCCCGATTCAAAAATGCTGATAGGTTCATCGCCACTGTAATCTACTAATGCGGGAATTTCTGAATTTGGATTAATGTCCACAAAACCACTGCCAAATTGATCGCCATCGCCAATAGAAATAAGGTGCGCATCGTATTCCGCCTCATTAGTTCCCAAGGCTAGCAGCTCCTCCAACAACACCGTCACTTTCACGCCGTTTGGTGTTCCCATGGAGTATA
>JBLHGN010000198.1:0-6960 GCA_047616325.1 Lentisphaeria bacterium | reverse complement strand
CTTTGTAACGCGGCATTATCCATAAAGTCGAGCCGTTCCTGGTATATCGCAACGCCAGGATCTTCGCGGCAGGCCTGGGTGGGCCCAAAAAGGCTGCTTACCAGTCGATCAGCGCCTTGACCTCTGGTACCCAGATCAATCTCGGGGTTGGCCTGGCAGAGGGCGATCTGGGTGATCATACGCTTAACGGGGTCCACTTGAATCGGACGTTGTTGCAGCATGCGCCAAATCTCACCGATAAGCTGATCGATGATGTGTTCATAGCCGACCGAAGTGGCCAGATGCTTGAGCAGGTTGCGCGGTAATTCCGCCAGCCGTCCCTGGGTTTCCCTTTCGGCTTCGCTGGCAGGCGAAAACAGAAAGGTGAGATTATTCGCTAAGACCTGTGTCAGAAATTGATGTGCCTGTTCACTTGAGATAAGCGGGTGTTGGTATTGCTCGCGCGCAACAGCCAGCAGTCTGAGTTCGCTCAGCGCCTCGATCACCAGTATATTGGCGTCACCGCTGGCCAAAGTTTGCGGCGTCAGCGCCGCTATTAGGGTCTCAGGGTTCGCCCAGTCTGAACCAAGAAATATTCCGGAAGCCTCGAGAGCGGTGGCACGTTGTTCGATTGCTGCACAGCCCTGTGGATGCAACAGCACTCGCTTCGCAGTATCGAATACACGACTTAGCTTACCTGGCTTGGCAAACTCCGGAGCTTGGTCCAGCAAGGCTACAGCATCGTCTAGACGAGACAGTAACAAGGCGAGCTTGCCGTCTTCCATATGGCTTTGCATATCAGTTTCGGCCACGGACCGCTCCCTGCTCATTTTTATTGCTAGTTAGCTCTGAGACCTGACCGCCGGGCATTAGACGTAAAAGTCCAGTTCTTCCTGCCGTTCAAGCACTTTATGCATCTCGGCCGCATTATCACCAACAAAGTAGATCAGTCCCCAGTGCGTGCCAAAGGCAGTGCGCTTGGTTACCATTTCTTCAGGCGGCGTTGTCAGCTCATGGGACTCGAAATAGGGGTGTTCCTCAGTTTCTAAGGGGATCTCTAACTTGCTGACGACGCGTCGACGCGGATAAACGCCAAAACAACCGGCATAGCCAGTGGCATCCACGATTTCTTTGGGGAAATAAGCGGCAACTTCTTCTGCCGTGGACTTCGGGTCAAATACCAGCATGCTCGCATGGTAAGCATTGAAGCCCTTGTAAACTCGCTCGAGAAGTTCGAACACCTTGAAACCGGGCGGCCGATAGGCAACCTCGCCAAAGTACATTTCGCCATCGCTAGTTACAAAGTATTCCGGGTGGATCATACCGAACTGGATATCGAAGGTTTTAATCAGCTTCTTGACCTGCTCAACGATCTGTGGGCGGTATTCTTCCAGTGCCGGAGATGCAGGAACATGTACTGAATAACCTAGACGCACGTACTCCGATATATTTAGGAAGGCTATTTTACCATCATGGATCCAGGCCTCTACTGCGAATTCCCAGCCATCGAGATGGGACTCCATCAACGCAGGGAATTCTTCATCGGGAATAGCGGCCACATCTTCGGGCGTGCGAATCACTCTGTGTCCAAGGCAGCCTGCCTTATCAAAGGCCTTAACGTGAATCGGATCATTCGGATCACCATCGAGCTTGAGCAAGGTCTGGTTGACGCGTTTGAGAAAGCGGGTCACATCTTCGCGATCGTGCGCTTCTTCGAAAATTCCCACGCGTATCCCGCCGAGCTGAGCGCGGCGCTTCATCAATGACTTGTCTCGCATTAGCATTGACTGGCCAAATAGACGCGGACTATCTAGCAGTACCGAGTTAATCGCACCTGCCCATTCAACAGTTTCTTCGAAGAGGGGAATAGCTACATCGACCCCCATACTCTTGAGAGTTTGGGCAATTTCCACGGAGCGGTCATTAATTCGCTCGAAGTTCCATGGCACATAGGGAATGTAATGGGTTTTGCAATACTCTTCGGCCCATTCGGGTGCGACAACCACATAACGGCGGCCAAATGTGGCGGCTGCTTCTACGGCGTTTGGAGCCCAGCCTAATAGCGCGATAAAACCCTTGCTTGGGTCATTCTTCATACATTATTTCCTTAAAGGCGCAGGGGTTTTTCCTGCATTACATTTTGTTCGTTAGTCGAACAACTATACATGAATGGGTGTGTCCCGGCTAATCGACGCGAGTGATCGAGAGCGGTTTAAACGTAAGCAAAAGCCATATTATACAAGCACAATTTTAGTAAGCGAGGGCCTGCTGGAGCGGCCTGATAAGACGCGGAGAAGTTTTTTTAAAATTCCTAAAAAAAACAATATCAAGCGATCATATGTTTTTTTTTAAGCAATTAATTCATGCGTTTTACTCACGTAATCACCAGTAATTATTTGTGTTTTAGTACGACAATAGTGTGTATAAAAACGTATTAACTAAAAAATTGTTTCGGATATATCTAGCTGTCATTTATAGCTCAATCCAGGTGGTAATAAAGCGTTCTAAATCAATCTACGTAACTTCCTTGTTACCTATACTGGTGTGTCGCTTAAACTTGAGGTTATTTATGCTTGGCGCTGCTGGCGCTTGAACCGTACCGAGCAGATTGGGGTATAAAAAAATATTATGTGTTATCACACTCTAGAGTCTTATTGTAGGGCGAGCACCAGCTAACGCACCAAGACGATTGGTGTTTGGAAGCTCTCTCTGGAAACATTGTTTAGAGAAAAAATTATTAGAGAAACATTACTTGATAATTTTATGCAGTTACAGTTCCCCTTTTGCTGCGAAAAATTTTTGGCTAAAAGATAAACCCATCAAAATACATTTATGAGGAGTTAATTTATGTACGGTTTTAAAACCCAGCTAACAATACCTTTTGACGCCGCGGTAGAGAAAGTTACTGAAGCGCTGAAAAAAGAGCGTTTTGGTGTGCTCACCGATATCGACGTAAAAGTGACACTTAAGGCCAAGCTCGACATTGACCGTTTGCCTTACCGTATTCTCGGTGCTTGCAACCCTTCGCTGGCAAACAAAGCCATTGAGGCCGACCCAGACATTGGATTACTGCTACCTTGTAACGTAGTGGTGCGAGAAGAAGCTAATGGCGACATCACCGTGGTGTTTATGGATACCGAAGTGGTGTTAAAAATAGTCGACAAACCAGAGATTCATGCTTTAGGCACGGAAGTGAAAACATTATTAACGCGTGCCTGTAAGAATATTCAAGCTTAATTTAGTGAAGAGATACGTAACTTAGGGGCTTGAGAAAGAGGGCGCTTAGCCATATATAAACGGTAATGGCCATTAGTGCTAAGCTCACTAGTGTGTGGCCTAGATGTGGCCTAGATGTGGTTTGATTTGGCTTATCTGTAAATGATGTGAAACCATCTGAAACACTCTTTTTTTAGATGTTTCTGTGCTTACAGAGTAAGCATGTTAATAGTTATTTTGGGGTTAAATTTGAAATATATTTTGCGAATCACTTATGTTCTGTTTTTCAGTATTTTTCTAGGTGGCTGTTTGGGTATGCCAAAAAATGTAAAGCCGGTAACGGGTTTCTATCTAGAAAAATACCTCGGCACTTGGTATGAAATCGCACGACTCGACCATTCATTTGAACGCGGATTAGAGCAGGTAAGTGCCACATATTCCCTGCGACAAGATGGCGGTGTTCGCGTGTTAAATAAGGGTTTTTCGGTTGTAGAAAACAGCTGGAATGAGGCCGAGGGCAAAGCCTATTTTGTGAATAATGCCAGCGAAGGGTATTTAAGAGTATCTTTTTTTGGCCCCTTTTACGGTTCATATGTGGTTTTTGAGCTAGAGAAAGAGAATTATCAATATGCCTTTGTTTCCGGCCCTGACTTATCGTATTTATGGCTTTTATCTCGCACTCCTGAGTTACCCGAAAGTATTATAAACAAGTTCGTAGCGCAATCGAAGACCCTCGGGTTTGACACAAATAGCTTGATAATGGTGAAGCAGCAATAATACCGGCTGCAATTAAAACTATAACTAACTTGCGTCCATTTAATGGATAGGCATAATATCACCAGCAGTTCAACACCCAACTATTCGTGAGAGATTAGTTTTATGAAAAAACGTGTTTATATGATTTTCGTTTTGGTAGCCGTGTTCGGTATTTCGCTAGCAAGTCATGCCGAAACTGACGTAGAAAAACTGGCCCCTGAGTTGAGAGTGCTGCTAAAAAAGGAAATGAGTTCTCTGCAAGTTGGTATGCAAGCAATCATACCCGCGTATATTGCTGGTGACATGAAAGAAATATCCAAGATCGCCAGCCAGATGAAGAACAGCTACATTTTAAAACAGGCCATGACGGAGGCCCAAAAACACGAACTTCACGAAAAATTCCCCCCGAGCTTTTTGGCTTTAGATAAGCAGTTCCATCAATATGCTGGAATGCTGCAACACGTATCGGAAGAAAAGCACTTGGAACTGGTGGGTTTTTACTACTCAAAGTTGCTGGAGTCTTGTGTTGGTTGTCACAGTCAGTTTGCGCCACACCGTTTTCCTGCTTTGGGGGGCGCTGCAACTGAAAAGAGCGAAAAGGGGCATCATCATTAGTTAATCGCAGCCAAAAGTTAGTGCAGGCACGCAAGCCTATGTCTTTCAGCAAGTTAAGCAGTCCGGAAACATAGCTAGCCGTTTCGCCGGCATCGCTCAACAATTCATCAAGATCGTTTCGGTCCAAGTAATATCCACCGCGAAATAGGGGTTCTGTGACCATCCCCCGAAATATGACATAAAGTGCTACAGGCCATATTATTCAAGGCCTGTAGCGGGATGTTATTTTTAATCTGTGCCAGAATTGTCCATTTTAACTGACTTATGAACCACTTGAAAACACAAAATTAAGCCACCAAGCGCATTTTAGTCAGCTCTCGCGTCAGTGAATGTGCTGTGATTTCTTCCACTAACTGTGCCGGACTGACCTGCTCTATCGACTTATTGAGCTGGTAGTGTCCGTTCAATATCAAATGTGCCAGGCTACTGGTGAGAGCTTCATAACCACCTCTTTTGCCATCACCTTATCGGTTATTTCAAAACGTGTTAACAGTGCGGATAAAAGCGTTGAATTGTAGTAAATAATACAGTTGGCGATAATTCGCGCACACTCGTTTGCGATTGATACTTGATAATCATTACCTCCTATAAAGCGGTCGCCATTGACCGATGAGATAGCACGGCGCAGTTGATGATAAGCCTCACCTCTGTTGAGCGCTTGCTGAATATAGCGCGTAGTGTGGCGTTGTCGATATAGTCCAGTAGGTACAGACTTTTTACAAGGCGATCATATTCTTGCAACGCCGCTAGCGTTCGGTGATTATGCTTTTGATTGCTAAGCTTTCGAATCAGCGTACTCTGCGTGGTTGTCTTTTGACTGAGTGAACAGATTATCCGCTGTATCTCATCCTACTAACTCTCTATTAACGAATAGTTGATCGGCACATTAAGTTTAATGCTCGCTTCCTCCGTCTTCGCATCGCAGGCTATCGAAAATAGAGCGTTAAATTTATTTTTTACTTTAGAATGTCGTGGTGCAAAACGATAACCAAATAGATCCAGCAACGCAAAGTTAACATTATTTGTGCCGTGCGTATCAGTGGATAAAGATACCGGCTGGATATCACTAGTATTGTTGAAAAGAAGATCAAAAGCGTAATGCCCTTCGTACTCATTGGCACCAATGACGATGGCGTTAATAGGGACATGATTACAGACTAGGCTCATTGCAGAAACTCCTTTACCTTTCCGAAAATATTTTGACGAAAAACGCACTTTAAAGGTATTAATTCGACACTCAAACTTCTGCCCATCAATACTGGAGAACGGCGCTTGCTTGTCAATAGTATAATGTTCGAAAATGGGTAATGCCGTCATCCTATTAGCAATACTGTCACTGGCTGATTGCAAATTTTCGTGATGAATGTAGCTCTCATTCACGCTACGGAGTGCGTAAGCAGAACAGTCACAAACACTAGCGAATGTGTGGATCCCGTAATTGGTTCCATGCCCCATAATGCACCCCAGTAACACCTGTTTGGCCAAAACCTTCTTCTCTTTCCCTGGAGCAATGTGTTTAAAGGCACTCAGAAATTCCGTTTCTTGGTCGACAAACATCATCACATCAACAATATCAATGGGTGACATTTGATCATAGAGCGGGTTATTGATCGCGGTCGAGTTGGCCTTGTGTGCAACAGACCATTTCAGGGTATCTGTTTTATCCGAGAAAACAACAAACCGATTGCTGCCTGATGTAATATTTTTACAAACCGCTGAGGACTTTTCTTTAAGCTCCTCCTCTAAGGCGTTTAGCGTTTCGGTAATCGGTGTTTGAAGTTTTGGAAGTGCTGCTTTTTTTAGCCATATATCCCTTGTTTTCCAGTCTTTCTTGGATATCAGTTCGTCATCAAGATGCCTGTGCTCATCACTCTCTACCAGATAAATACCTCGTTTATGCAACTGCTGATCTAGACGCTGATAGAAATAAAATTCAAATCGATTTCGGTTGAGCTTAGTTTCATCGCTATAAATGACATCGTGATCGGCCTTTCTGACAAACTGACTAACCGCGCTTGTTATCTTCCCTGTTTTCTCTAGTTGCTGAGGCGCCAATGTAACTTGATTGGCCAGTAGCTGGCTGCTGTGTTCACAGTCCCAATCGATAGCCATAAATAATTTTCTCAGCAGAGGAATATTCTTGCGTGTGTTGTCTTCAATATATGTCCACTCAAATGCCGCTTTATCAAAACCGCTCTTTTCAAACTGCGTGCTTACCAGACTGATATCCTCTTTGGAAATCAGTTTGAATGCCCTGCGTCGTATGGACGCCAAACACTTTCTGATCATCAATAGTATCATCAACAAAGAGTTGCAATAGGCTCCCCACATGCTTGAGGCTATTTTGAACCTTAGCGAGGCTGGCAAGTGATTGTTGTTGGCTATATTGTTTGG
>JBLHGN010000197.1:0-7014 GCA_047616325.1 Lentisphaeria bacterium | reverse complement strand
GAAATGATGGCAGACAGTATCGAGTATGCCAAGGGCATATCTCAACCCGCTTTAGATGTCGAGTCTATTTTTGAAGCTCAGAAAGCTTATTGGGGCGGCGTTAAAGTTAAGTTGACCACCAATGCCCACGACAATTACGACCTGTTAACGGATGCCCAGGGCAAAGTGGGTGAGTTGTTGCAGAGCACTATTGATACAGTTAAAGGCGCCGCCATAGCCGCAACAGTCGTCGAAACTCCGGCCAAGCAGTCAGCTAAGGTTGCACCCGTTCAGGCTACACCGGTTGAGCCTGTTCCAGTCAAACCTGCTGCAAAAAAAGCTAAGGCTAAAAAGGTTGATGTTTCTAAAGCCAAGGTTGAGTCGACGCCTGAGGTTAAAGCAAGCGCTTGAGTCGCTTCGCGCTGCATTAGTTTTATTGAAAGTGGTTTTAACGAAAGCGGTAATCAAAGCAAATCGCCTTGATTTTGGATGTGTTCTATCGATGCAAAAAGGCCCGCTTTACAGTGGGCTTTTTTGTTGATTTCAGGGGAGGTTTAGTACATGTGTTGGCCGCCATTAATGGATAGTGTGGAGCCTGTAATAAAGCCGGCTTCATCGGCCACTAGGAAGGCTACGCCACGCGCAATTTCTTCCGCTTCGCCAAGACGACCAACAGGTATTCGAGCTACGATCTTTTCCAGTACTTTTTCGGGAACAGCGCGCACCATGTCGGTTGCGATATAGCCCGGAGCGATAGCGTTGACGGTGATGTTTTTCGAGGCACCCTCTTGTGCCAAGGCTTTAGTGAAACCATGTATGCCAGATTTTGCCGCCGCATAATTCACCTGACCGTATTGGCCTGCCTGCCCATTGATAGAGCCGATGTTTACAATGCGTCCAAAATTTCGCTCGCGCATGCCATCGATAACGTTTCTACACATGTTAAAACATGAGCCAAGGTTAGTATCGAGTACTTTTTGCCAGTTTTCTGGTGACATTTTGTGAATGGTGCCATCTCGAGTGATACCTGCATTATTGACCAGCACATCTATGTGCCCTAGATCGGCGGTGATTTGTTTGATTGCTTTGGTGCAAGCGTCAAAATCTGAAACATCAAATTTGTATACCGCTATGCCGTATTTATTTTTAAATGTTTGCGCAGCTTCATCATTGCCTGCATAGTTGGCGACTACGGTATAGCCAGCTTCTTTTAGGTGAACTGAAATTGCTTCGCCTATGCCCCGGGTACCCCCGGTAACAATTGCAACTTTGCTCATGGAAAATCTCCTGTATTAGCGTATTTAAAACGAGTTGAAAGGGAATAATCGCCGAACCTTACATGAGGCGGCGAGCAGAGCATAAATAATACGCCTTTCGATAAAATAATTCACCGCCAGATTTGTGGGTTTTGCTTATATATAGTGTTTTAAGAAAAAAAACAGTGCTTTCTATAAAGTGTGTGCTCTTAAGTGGCAGGCTTGTGGCGCGTAATGGTACAGTAGTTTTCTGCGGGCCTTATTGTAACTATGAAAAATGACATCTGATGCAACCTGAATAGGTATGTATTATATGCGTGTCAATGTAGGCGCTATATTTTCGAACCATTCTGTCGCCTTTTTAGTGTGGTCAATATGCGCGCCACATTACTGGCACTATTGATCGTTGCCAAAGATGTACGCAATGTTGATGAGGCCTGTTGAAATTAGCGATAAAGTCCCAATTAGAACTCTTTGATCTTAAAGCAAAAAAAATCTTTTTTGAGATCCATCAAATGAGTCATATCGAAGAAATTAATACCGATAACGCACAAGAATTAGTGATTGACGAGTCTTTCAACCGTTTAGTGCTTGTGGGTTTTTGGGCTGATTGGTGTAGCCCATGCAAAGTTTTGATGCCGATTCTGGAAAAGCTTGCACTAGAGTATAGCGGTCAGTTTTTGTTGGCTAAGGTGAATGCGGATACGGAACAAATGATTGCCGGTCAATTTGGTGTGCGCAGTTTGCCAACGGTAATGTTGATTAAGGACGGCCAGCCGGTCGATAGCTTTAGCGGTGCCCAGAACGAACAAAACGTGCGTGATATGTTGGACAAATACCTGCCTCGCTCGTGGGATCTGGCGCTGATAGCGGCCCGCGAACATATCGAAAATCATGCCTTCGCCGAAGCCTACGAACAGCTCAAACCTGCCTATGCTGGTTCGCATAAACAGACTGACATCGCATTAGCGATGGTGGAATGTCTAATAGAGATGAAGCGATACGAGGAGGCTGACGCTGCCTTAGGCGCCGTTTCTATGGCCAGCCAGAACGATCAGTACACGCAGCTTTTAGCCCGCCTGGAGTTGGCGCAGCAGGCGAAAAAGGCTCCCGAAATTGAGGAATTGGAAGCTCAATTTAAGCGTTCGCCGAATGATACTGAAATTGCTTTCCAGCTTGCACTCGAATATGGCCAACATCAATTCTCAATAGAAGCACTTCACATTTTATTGGGTTTGCTTAAGCAGAATTTGAACTTTCGCGATGGGGAGGCGAAACGAATTTATCTGGATATTTTGGCGGTATTGGGGAAGACGAATCCTTTAGCATTGGAATATCAGCGCAAGATATACACGCTTCTTTACTAGTTTGTTTTATTGTTGCGGAGGAGGCTGGTTCGCGTTTCTCTTCAGCTTAGGATTACCACCTCAAAAAAATATGGCTAAATCGAAACATACGCCGCTTCCAATGGCATAATATGCCGCCTTTATGCGACCGTAGGTAGTGGCTTAGATTCGTCTTGAGGCTAAGCCTCAGGTATTTGTTCAAAGAATATATAGCATAATCAATGGCTTGACGTCGGCGAATGCCATTTTTCTTAACGTCACTCACCGAGCACACATTAAATTAAGAACTAAATCGAGGACACACATGCAACCGCACGTTAAACCGCACAATCCCAACTTTTCCTCTGGTCCATGCAGTAAGCGTCCAGGCTACAGCCTAGATTCATTGCAAATAGAGACCTTGGGGCGTTCACACCGATCTTCTGTGGGGAAGGATGCGCTTGGCAAAGCTTGTAGCGAAACGGCTGAACTGCTCGGCTTGCCAGAGGGCTATCGCGTGGGTGTTGTGCCGGCATCGGACACCGGCGCGGTTGAAATGGCGCTTTGGTCACTGTTGGGTCCAAGAGGCGTGGATGTAATCGCTTGGGAGTCTTTTGGACGAGAGTGGGTGGGCGATATTACCAAGCAACTTAAGCTTGATAATGTTCGTAATTTTGTTGCTGATTACGGCCTGTTGCCAGATTTAAGTCAAGCTGACTTCGGTAATGATGTGGTCTTTACATGGAATGGCACCACCTCGGGTGTGAAAGTACCAAACGGTGATTGGATACCGGATGATCGCGAAGGCCTTACTATTTGCGACGCAACCTCTGCTGTATTTGCCATGGATATGCCGTGGGAAAAGCTAGATGTGGTGACCTTTAGCTGGCAAAAAGTATTGGGGGGGGAAGGTGCCCACGGCATGTTAATTCTTAGCCCCAGGGCCGTTGAGCGTTTAGAAACTTACACGCCCCCCTGGCCGATGCCAAAAATATTTCGCCTGACCAAAGGCGGCAAGCTGGTGGAGGGTATATTTAAAGGTGAGACCATCAATACACCTTCAATGTTGTGTGTTGCCGACTATCTCGACGCTTTGTCGTGGGTAAAAAGTCTTGGCGGCGCAGCGGCGACAATTAAAAAGTCAGAAGAGAATTTGGCGATTATCAGTAAGTTTGTGGCAGAAAATGACTGGATCGACTTTTTGGCTCAAGAGCCAGCGACAATCTCTAATACCAGTATATGTTTGACGCTGAAAGCAGAGCCGTCCCAAGTAAAGGCCCTGGTAAAATTGCTTGAAACTGAAAAGGTCGCCTTTGATATTGGCGCCTACCGAGACGCTCCTCCAGGAATACGAATTTGGGGGGGGGCCACCGTCGCCGCTGAAGATTTGGAAAGCCTAATGGCATGGATCTCTTGGGCCTACCAAGAGGTTGTGAAATAAGTCGGATTACCTGAAGCCGTATGCCTGGGTTTTGAACTCACAAGTGCAAAATTCTAAAACTTAAAACAAGGTCTTAATTGAATGTTCAATATACGCACGTACAACAAGATTTCGGATAAGGGGTTGAGCCGCTTTCCTTCCACCCAATATACGGTCGGTGAAGACGTAGGTCAGCCCGACGCCATTTTGTTGCGCAGCCAAAAACTACACAACGAAGTTATTCCAGAGTCGGTCATTGCGGTTGCGCGAGCGGGTGCGGGCACCAACAACGTTCCCGTTGAAGAATACACAAAAAAGGGCATGGTGGTGTTTAATACCCCTGGCGCCAATGCTAATGCGGTTAAAGAGTTGGTGCTTGCCGGTATGCTGTTAAGCTCCCGCGGTATTATTCAGGGGCGCGACTATGTGGCAACGTTGGGGCACATGGATGACGCGGCCGAAATGTCGCAACTGTTAGAAAAAGAGAAAAAGCGTTTTGCCGGACGTGAGCTCTATGGAAAAACCCTTGGTATCGTCGGCCTAGGCGCTATTGGTTCGATGGTTGCCAATGTGGCCTTGTCAATGGGTATGGACGTTGTCGGCTTTGATCCCGCGCTGTCAGTGGAAGCGGCTTGGAAGTTGCCCAGCCAGGTGCGTAAGATGGATAGCCTGGAGTCTCTTCTGAGCGAAGTGGATTACCTAACATTGCATGTGCCAGCAATTGCCGCTACCAAGCACATGATTAATGCGCAGACTTTGAAAAGTATGAAGCCTGATGCAGCAATCATGAATTTCGCCCGCGAATCTATTGTGGATCCCTCCGCGGTTGTTGCAGCCCTTAATGAGGGTAAATTGCGTGAATATATATGTGATTTCCCCGAGCCCTGCTTGATTGGTCACCCCAAGGTGATTGCGGTTCCGCATATTGGTGCCAGCACCGAAGAGGCGGAAGAAAACTGCGCAATAATGGCGGCCGACCAGCTTAAGGATTATTTGGAAAATGGCAATATACTTAACTCGGTTAATTTTCCGAATACCTATATGTCTCGCGGCGAATCGGGGTGTCGAATCACCTTCATCAACGAAAATGTGGCGGGTGTACTGGGTCATTTACTTACCGTTTTTGCTGAAAATGATGTCAATGTGCTCGATATGGTTAATAAAAGTCGCAACGCTGTTGCGTATAATATTCTTGATGTGGCTGAGCGCCCCAGCGCCGACGTTATCGCCACAATAGAAAAAGTAGAGCATGTGATCTCTTTGCGGGTTTTGTGTGCTTGAATGCTTGATTTATAGTGCGTCGTTGCAAAAAAACTGAAAAAAACGCGAAGAATGCTCAACTGCGCTTGCAAACTCACATTAAATTGAGATAATGCGCACCCCTTGAGGTAATCGATTTTACTCGGCTTGTCTCAAGGTTATGCAATGGTGGCCCAGTTGGTCCCTCCGCGACAATTCGCTGTAAACCCCGCCAGGCCCGGAAGGGAGCAACGGTAGCAGTATAATTGGGCGCCGGGGTGTGGCTAATTGGGTCATCTCCATCTTTGCACTACCTCAGCCATCACACACCTCAGCTGTTACTGTGTACCCCATCCGATACATTCAAAGTCTGTGATTCACTGCTTTGGCATTACACGATGCACGGCCGATATAGGCTATAATCGCTTCTTTTAGCGTTATAAGAAAATACTCCCATGAGCTATCAAGTGCTGGCGCGCAAGTGGCGCCCAAGAATTTTTCGTGAAATGGTAGGTCAAGAGCATGTGCTTAAAGCCCTGATTAACGCCCTAGACCACAATCGCCTTCACCACGCCTATCTATTTTCCGGCACGCGAGGGGTGGGCAAAACCACTATTGCGCGAATTTTGGCCAAATGTCTTAATTGTGAAACCGGGGTCAGTTCAGAGCCCTGTGACGCCTGCTCTTCTTGTCTGGAAATAAGTGAAGGTCGCTTTATAGACTTGATAGAGGTGGACGCAGCGTCGCGCACTAAGGTGGAGGATACCCGAGAGCTGCTGGACAACGTGCAATATGCGCCTACCCGCGGGCGCTACAAAATTTACCTCATCGATGAGGTGCATATGCTGTCCAATAGCAGTTTTAATGCCCTTTTGAAAACACTGGAAGAGCCACCCGAACACGTTAAGTTTCTTTTAGCTACCACCGACCCGCAAAAATTACCGGTCACTGTGTTGTCGCGCTGTTTACAGTTTAATTTGAAAAACATGAGCCCCGAACGAATCGTGGGCCACCTGCAGCACGTACTGGAACAGGAGGTTATTCCTACCGAAGAAGCTGCACTGTGGCAGCTAGCTCGCTCCGCCGACGGCAGTATGCGAGATGCGCTGAGTCTTACTGATCAGGCAATCTCTTATGGCAATGGCAAGGTGTTGGAAAGCGAAGTGGCAGTGATGTTGGGTACCATTGATCGCGTGTTGATTGAGGAAATAATCAGGGCTTTAGTGGCCAGCGACGGCGAAGCGATACTGCGTTCGATTGCCAAATTCGCCGAACATGCACCGGATTATCGAGCGGCACTGGCCGACTTACTGACGCTATTGCACCGTATTGCCATTGCCCAGGCTCTACCTGAAGCGCTAGATAATAGCTATGGCGACAGAGACCAAATATTGCAGTTTTCTCGCCAGTTAAGCCCTGAAGATGTCCAGCTGTTTTATCAGACAGCTCTGCTCGGCCGCCGTGACCTGCCCTTGGCCGCAGACCCCCGTAGTGGTTTTGAGATGACCCTGCTGCGCATGCTGGCATTTAAACCTCAAGGTTTGGTGGATATTCCCACTCGTCCTTTACCGCAAGCGGAAAATCGGACCCAGGGTAATCGTGACAGTGACAGTGCGGGGGATTCTGCCAGCGGAAAAAAGTCCCTAACTGAGGCGGGTGAGGGTAGTTCGTTAAACTCACCGGTTAAAGAATCAACTGCAGATGTTCCTCCTGTTAAAGCTGCCAATATAGATCTTGCCACGTCGGAAGCAAAGACAAGAGATGCTGGTGTTTCAAAAGCTGGCATTGATTATGG
>JBLHGN010000196.1:0-7027 GCA_047616325.1 Lentisphaeria bacterium | reverse complement strand
TCAGAAACACAAATTTTTGTTAGTTAACAAAAATTTGTCGCGATTAGCGGCATTTTGTCAAGAGTTTATTTTATTTATTTTGTTGTTTTTCCACTTTAGGCCGCCCAATCAGTCCAAAGTCCAATAAGCTAGAGACCCTAAGTATGTTAAATATTTGGGTTTAATTAGTTAGGCAAGGTGCAACTGCGCATAACGGAACACTCCGCATAATTACGCATGTCGGTGGCTTCGGCGTATAGCCATATTTTTACCTGAAGATCAGAAAAAACACCTTAAGCGACTCTAATACGCAATATGAAACTTTGGGAAGGCTCTAGCTCAACAACATCCCATTCTGTTTGATTAGCTTCAGCTTGAACAACAGGTAGCCTCTCGTCTGTTGATGACATCTCGATAAACCGGGGCGGGGTTGACCTTGGTGAAGCTTCGGAAAAGCGTTTCCGCCAATGATGAAACCCGCTTATTGCTATGCCGTGTTTTTAACAGAAGCTTTGTTGTGTGAGAGTGCTGGTTTTGTATCCATCGACAATGGACCGCCATTCGGATTCGGATCGGCTGGTGTATTGACGCTTTAGGGCCTTTGTGTTTTTCATTGGGTGTCCTCTGGGATTAATTTTAGGATCACTCTACTGAATAAGGTGCCTGCGATCTAGAGCGCCTTCGAATGAACGGTTACGGCGCACTAGGCAATTTCTTGTAGGATTGGTGATCCCATCAAAAACTAGGAGTGAGATTTATTTTGGCAGTTGTTAACAGCCGACAAACCCATAACGTTCGTGTAGGGTCGCTTCGTGAATTGGAGTAAATGACTTCTTGCGCGCCTTTGCCGAAATGAGGCTTAAAAAAACTTATTGAAAATTAGTCAAGTACGCTGGCTCATTGGCGCTTTCTTTTTAAAGTCCGTTTCAGTCGAAAGCGTATCTCTAATCGCTATCTTGTATTGTCCGTTTTCATGAGGTCGTGTTTTATTGAATTGTCATTGTGGTTAGCATGACTCATATATGTTCTTATGCTGTTCGTGAACTTTTCGCGAACTTCGAGATAATCATTATACTCTTTAATCTCAGAATACAGGGAGGTTCGCATACGCGGTGAAAGGTTTCGGAGTTTAATCACAGTATTTTCTCACTTATTGGTAACAATTCCGGTTTCGCTATCATTTAGCTTATCTTCTTTATAGAGAGTTATGTATAGTTCTTTAGTAATAGGTGGCGCATTTGTCTGTCACTAAAGTAATAGTGGTATGCTGTCACACGCTCATGAGTGTTCCCCAATTTGATGCGGCCGTGAGACCAATCGAGCTACAAGCATACTCATAATCCATATAAGCGACTTTCCGGTTAGTATTGCATTTTGAACCGCCCGAATTGAATCCAGGCTTAATAGAAATAGATGATTTTTCTTTAAGCAAACAGACCAGCTAAGACCTTGGATTGCTACAGAAGTGATAGCTGCCCTATTAAATCAAGGTGCATCCCAGATTCGTTATAAAAATTTGACGACACTTGGTCGATCTCAGTTGATGTAAGCCCCTCAATTAAAACGCTCACAGTATTATTCTTTTCATTAAAGTCAAAGTTCTTCAGTTTGTGCGTTTTTGACACCATAGATTGCAATAATACCTTGGGTTTAACTTTTCGACCGAGTGGTTTTTTGTAGAAAATGGTTCTGTTAGATATGCGTTGTAGGTGCCATTGTAAGTATTCAAACCGCTCGTTATTGATTTCTGGAGAGTGAAACGATATCTGAATGGTACCTTCTTCAATAGTTAGGTCTTTGAATCTAGCGCTGGCTTGCTTAAGAAGAGCAATACACGCTTTACGTGCATTTTCTGTAGAAACGAAAGTTTCAGATGGCGCATAATGAAGCACTGGTTCGCCGTCCAGACCCGCCGTAACGATTTCTGGTGGTAAGCTCATTAAAATCGACTGCACTTCTTCTAAACATTCAGCATTTCTTATGTGTAGAAAGGCCTCGGATGACGTAACTTTTATTTTTTTTAAGGCGTTGTTTTCACGAAAAGGATCGCGACCTTTCGATTGCCATTTTTTTGGTAATCCAGCTAGTTCCGACGCACCATATTGTAATTGATTGGTGCTTCTGTCGATGATATCGATAACGACACAGGCACTTTTGGAGGGGGCTATCCTCAAGCCTCTGCCAACACATTGGTTATACACCAGAGGGGAGGTTGTTGGGCGGGCCAACAGGATACATTCAACCGTTGGGTCATCAAATCCTTCGGTTAGAACCCCGTAATTCGTTAGTACCTGAATTTTCCCTTTTTGAAAATCACTTAAAAGTAATTTTCTATCTTGAGTTTTTCCATCTATAGCAGCCGCGTTTACACCGATATTTGTCATGTCTTTGGCTATTTGATGGGCATGTTCCACACCGGCGCAAAAAACGATCGTTTTTTTCTCCGCTCCCTTTTCTTGCCAAGCTCTTAGTGTCAGGGCTCGAACTTCAGGGTAATTCATTATTGTAGATAATGCCTTGACCTGGAAATCGCCTGCATTCATCTTAACTTTATCGAGCCCAAGTTTTGTTTGAACCGTGTAATAATGCATGGGGACGAGGAAGCCCAAGTCTTGGAGTTCTGCCCGTGAAATTTCAAAAGCGATCTCATTAAAGATGGTCACGGCCGATCGGCCGTCTGTTCTTTGTGGCGTTGCTGTCATGCCCAGTAACAGGGTGTCAGGCTTTCCATTGTTATGAAAATGTTGAATAACTTCTGTCCAACTGGGGGACAGTGCTCGGTGGCATTCATCACAAATGATCAGCGAAAATTCTTTAGGGTTAAATTTTTCTTTGCGTGTTATTAGTGACTGCACGGAGGCGACAGTAATTTTTGACTTCTTTTCTGAACTTCTTTTTCCCTGTTCAATATCGATTGATATATGTGATAGATTGTTTTTTAGCGTTTTGACTGTTTGATCTAAAATTTCTTCTCGATGTGCAATAAACAGCACTTTGCCGAAATTTGGCTGTTCTAAGAGCTTTTCAATGATTAAGGACGCTATCACTGTTTTTCCTGCTCCTGTAGGAAGATAAAGTAGCAGTTTTCTATGCTTGTTTTTGTAGCGAGTATAGACTTCGTCGACGGCCGTATTTTGGTAGGGTCTTGGTTGTAATTTCATTAAAATGTTCTTCGCGTTGGTGCTCGTAAAGTGGGCTCTGAGCTTGTTCGTTAATTTCGGCGTAGTTTAGCAAAATAGTGTGGCTGATGAAAATACTTAAAACGCAACCTGGCAAGCACTAATGCAGCGTATTAAACCGCTTTAAATTATCATTGTGCAATGCTATTTGCTTCATGATCGAAATCACCGGATCGTTAACCGAGGTGAAAATTACACGTCACAATTATTTTTCTATTAATAAACCGAAGAAAATTTCAACTAAATTCAACCAAGATAAACTTGTTGGAATGAAGTGCAATGTTACTATTTTTTTTCGCTCCAACCACGACTTTATTTTGCATGTCTATGCATTGCATCATTATCTACGGTGAGGTGAAGACCCAGGTTATTAGGTGTCTGTTTCTCTACAACATTTAAGAAAGATAACAATTACTGGTGTCGATGCGTCTGCGCCCCGATTATTTCCCCCGTCATGTATTAAATACCGAAAATAATGTGCTATGCCATTGCGTTTATCGTTATAGGTATAAGGGTGGAGTTCTATTCATTGATCTACTTAGCTCTCTGAGCGTTGTATTCTCAGCAGTGTGCTACGCAACGGTGTTGACGTTGAGCTAAGTAGTATACCCTTTCTGCGAAGCGTATTCGAATCAACGCGAGAAAGTATTCTGTGGGTTTTTTGATTGGCGCGTAAATTTATTGTTCGTTTGTATATGAGTATTACCTTTGTTCTGCGTGTAGAATGGGTGCCATAGCCATTGGGCGACAGACCAAGCTGAGCCACTCAAGACTTAACGATACGGGTTTTAAATGTTCCCCTTTTTTTGCTCGACCTGGAAATAGTTATTGCCGCTAACTTGGCCTCTTGATTCTATCCCTGACTTTCAGCTTACTTCTATATAGTCCTGCAAGCCATAACGAGCAACCCGCAAAGTATGGGCTTGGCGTGCTTATTTAAGTGACTAATACGTCGCCGACGAAATGCGGTATATTGCACAGTTTATAGATGATCTCCAATATTTCACCTTATGCGCGAAAGACTGAGAGCATAAACAACCAAATTTAGGACGAATAAGCGAGCTAGGGTAAGCCATTACAAGCGAGCATTTACAGGTAGACCCCGCAGGGGAACCGTCAGCAGCAAACGCCTCCATTGACCATTTGTGTAGTACTTTCGTGACGCGTGGGGCTTGGGAGTGCTGTTGCGGCTTAACTTCAGATAGCGCTTCTTCGAGACTCACTGCGTGTTGTCCAATTTTGATATCTTACAAACTGTCGGCTTGTTGGACTACCACGACAATGAGTTGCGTTTCCAGCCTGAGGGCCGAAAAAAGCTTAGCCATAAAATGGATGAACACTTAGTGCGACTGGACGGCTCGACTCCACACGTGGAAGACATTATTTTGTGCAATATCCAGTTGCTGCAGAAATCCCTTTCATTTCCCCCCACAGACACGCTGTTGCTGCACCTGGCGGCGGCCATTCACTAAAATAACGGCCTAGCGACACTGTTCGAAATGATTGGCGAGGTCAATTTTCGGCAGGCTAAACACCTGCTAGGGGTTATAGTAGCAACGCCATTGTCCTCGCTGGAACGCTCCTTGTCTAAGGATGGGGTGTTGTACTCCTCGGGATTATTTGATATGCAGTATTTACAAGCTCGGCTTCCGGCACTCCGCTATTGCTTATCGCCATCGGACAATATCGCCTCGGCACTGTCGCGTCCTGCTATTCTCGTTTTCGGGTGCCGTTTTGACTTCGCTGGTGTAAGCCTTATACTCAACTGTATTAATGTACAGCGGTGATAAATATGGTCAAGAACCCGGATCAACCTAAGAAGTCTAGCCGGCCTACCGCAGGATTTGGTGGGTCGTATGATGATTATTTAACCCCAGCGTTAGATTTGAATGCGCTGCTGGTGTCAAAACCTGCTGCTACTGTATTTATGCGTGTTAATGGCGACGATATGGAAGGCGGCGGGGTCAGTAACGGAGACATTTTAGTGCTCGACAGATCCATCACGCCTGTTGCTGGCCACATAGTGGTTGCTGTTGTCGATGGGCAATTTGTTGTCCGGAATCTACTTGTCACTAAAGATGGTGTCGAACTTCATAAGGCAACTGGCCAAACACCACAAGTCTTCACAGAGGGTATCGAAATAACGGGAGTTGTCACATCCGCAATTAAACAGTTTGTAAAACTTCAATGAGTATTTTTGCATTGATTGATGCCAACAATTTTTTCGCAACGGCTCACGCGGCTTACGATTTAAGTCTTAGAAATAAACCGCTGGTGATTGCTGGCAGTAATGATGGAATGATTGTAGCTCGAAGCCTTGAAGCTAAGTCCTTGGGTATTAAGATGGCTGAGCCTTATTTCAAGGTAAAGCACCTGGAGAGCACTCATGGCTTAGTTGCAAGGTCGGCCAACTACGCACTGATAACAGACCTGAGTCAGCGCGTATCTGATGTGCTTGCTGAGCTGGTTCCCCGAGCGTCGAAATATAGCATTGATGAAAGCTTTCTTTTGTATGATGGACTAGAGCATCAGGATCTAGCGGCCTATTCACAAATGATCCGTAAGACAGTGTTGCAGTGGACCGGGGTGAAATGCTGTGTTGGTGTGGCTTGCAATAGAACTCTGGCCAAAGCTGCAAACAATGGCGCAAAAAAATTCCCCGCCTGCAATGGTGTTGTTGATCTTTATACAGACCCAACTCGGCGCGACAAATTACTAGCCATCACTCCCGTTGGCGATATCTGGGGGGTTGGCAAAGCCAGTGCAGGAAGGTTGAATAAAGCTGGAATAATAACGGCACTGGATTTAGCCTCCTTCGGGCCGGACAAGGTAAAAAAGAGCTTCGGTGTAATGCTTTATCGTACCGCACTTGAATTAGGTGGTGAGCAGATATTCCCGTTCGAAGAAGATGCTGTAACCAATAAATCGATTATTGCGTCACGGAGTTTGGGCCGTCCCATGCAGGACCCTGAAACGCTCATCGCCTCAATTAGCCATCACGTGGAAAGAGCCGCCAGGAAGTTGAGAGCGCAAGATGCAGTCGCGGGGTCCCTAAGTGTGACCGTACAAACAAACATGTTTAAGGCTGACGGGCCCCGTTATTCAAAAACGCTCAGCCGCTCTATTGCTGTACCGACCTCTGATTTCACGGTGTTGATCCGCTTGGCCAGTGACCTGTTTAAAGAAATATTCCGCTACGGTTATGACTATACAAAAACAGGTGTAGAGATCAATAAAATCATTCTCCGTAATGAGGTTGAACCCGACCTATTTGCCGCTCCAACGGGCGCCAGTGAAAAAAAAGAACAGTTGATGGAGACCATAGATGCCATTAACCAGCGTTATGGGCTTGGGACTGTAACCGGCGCGAGCCAAAAAAAGGGAAGCCGTTGGCAACCAAGATCAGAAAAGAAGACGCCGAGCTTCACAACCGAATGGTGTGATATACCAGTCGCTCATGCTTAAGATCTGAATAAATGGTTCTTCGCTATTCCACATGGATTATAATATGGCTTCCCCCCCGTTAACAGTGAGAATAGGAATGATTCAAGAGCAAGAATTGTTTGCAGCCGCATTAGGACTTCAGTTACGTTGGCATGTGTCAAATTTAGATTTTTCACTAAAAGCTAAAAAGCTGAATATAGGGATTGATTTTGAACGTGGCAGTGAATTTCTTTGCCCTTGCTGCGCTAAGCCTGCCAAAGCTCATGATGCAAAAAAAAAGTCTTGGCGACATATGAATTTTTTTTCAACATCAGACTTATCTTCATGCTCGTGTTCCACGAGTTAACTGCGCTCATTGATGTGGCGTCAAACAAATTGATGTACCTTGGGCTCGACCCGGAAGTGGCTTCACCTTACTTTTCGAA
>JBLHGN010000195.1:0-7048 GCA_047616325.1 Lentisphaeria bacterium | reverse complement strand
AATAGCCTTAGCTCCCAACAAAACAGCGGAGGCCGTTAAGAACGCAATACTGGAAACCCTTTCTCCCTTAGCTGCTGATGTTAAAACGCTAACCTATGATAATGGTAAGGAGTTCGCGCTACATGAAACGATTTCACAAGCGCTCAATGCACCGGGATATTTTGCTCATCCCTACCACTCATGGGAGCGTGGTCTCAATGAGAATACCAATGGCTTGATTCGCCAGTACGCACCCAAAGGCTCAAGCTTCGACAACATGACGCGCGAAAACGTTGAAAAAACTATGACCAAATTAAATAACCGCCCAAGAAAATTTTTAGGCTCTTGCGCCCCAAATCAGGCATGGCTTGGGATCAATCCACCGATTGCGCTAGCGAGTTGAATCCAGGCGCCATGGCAAAACGCTTTTCCACAGATACCGGTTTTACTATTTGCAATGAGGCCGTGCAACTTCATGGCGGTTACGGCTATTTAAAGGTATGTCGGGTAGGGCAATTATTTCGCGATGTGCGGGTACACCAAATACTTGAGGGTACTAACGAAATAATGCGCCTGATTGTGGCCCGCCGCGTATTAACCGAACGCAAAGAAACTTTGCGATAAAGCTTCGCTTACTTTAGGGTAACGCTAACAAAACCGGTTAATAATCCATACGGTGAAGCCGTGCTACACCCCCAACATAGCTCAACTGCTGGGGTATTTTATTCAGGAAACATCGTATGACGGACAAGTACATTCTTGCTGAAGAAATCACCACATTAAATAAACGGAAAATTGGCCGCGTCACGCTCAACAGGCCACAATCCATGAATGCGCTCAATAGCGACATGATCGATAGGCTTTACAAGCAATTGCAACAGTGGCGTAACGATAGAAGTATTGCCTGTGTGATACTCGACGGCGCAGGCGAAAAATCATTTTGCGCCGGTGGAGACATACAAGCGCTTTATCGCGGCCTAATCGGTCAAGCAGAAAGCCCTTCAGGCTCGCAACCACCGTGCGCGACGGATTATTTTGAACGCGAATATCGGCTGGACTATCTCATACACACCTACCCCATACCCATCATAGCGTGGGGCAAGGGCATTGTAATGGGTGGGGGCCTCGGCCTGTTTATCGGTGCCAAATTTAGAGTCGTCACCGAAACCACTAAAATGGCGATGCCGGAAGTAACAATCGCTTTGTTCCCCGACGTGGGCACCAGTTATTTTTTAAACCGGTTACCAGCAAAAGTGGGGCGGTTTATGTCACTGACGGCGGCGACATTAAACTGTATTGACGGCCTCTATCTCGGCCTTGCCGATTTTGGCTTAGGTAATGACCAATTGCCAACCATAATAGAACAATTGAGCCAGGCCAATTGGACCGAAAATGCTCAAAAAAACTCGACCATCATCGAAAATATTTTACACCTCGGCGCCACTGATTTTTCGAGAAGCATTAAGAATAAGAAAGACCTTCACAACGAAATCGAAGGGAGAATGGCAACTATCGAAAGCCTATGTTCGCCAGCAGACGTACATACCGTATTGGAAAACATTCATCAACTAAACCGCGATGACCCATGGCTGAACAAAGCGCGCTTGGGGTCGATTTCAGGCTCCCCGTTAAATGCACTAATTATTGATAGGCACTTACAGAGCTGCAGCAACTTATCGTTAAAAGACGTTTTTCAGGCGGATTTAACCTTAGCAGCAAACATAGTGAACCACACAGAAATAATTGAAGGAGTGCGCGCCCTACTTATCGACAAAGATAGAACACCCCAGTGGCTATATAAACACCACAGTGAAGTGCCCGACGCTGTAGTTGACCCGTTTTTTATTCCGCCGTGGGACGTTAGCCCCTTGGCCGACTTATAATCCACTTCATCGTTATCAAATGCCCACAAACTCTGTGAGTTTTCTAGGCACCAAAAATAAATCATCCGGGATTTTCCACATGTCAAAAATCGTTTTAATTACAGGCGCCTCGTCCGGCTTCGGCGAAGCTTGCGCACGCACTTATGCACACGCCGGGTATTCGCTGGTATTGGCGGCACGAAATATTGATTTACTGAGCACACTTAGCAAACAACTGGCGGCACAAACCACTGTTTTTTGCGAAAAAGTGGATGTGCGGAATGTGGACTCTATCACCCATTTTTTTGACTCGCTGCCGATAGAGTTAAGGGCCATTGATATTCTTATTAATAACGCCGGTCTCGCACTGGGAACAGAACCTGCGCATGAAGCGAATCTCGACGACTGGGAAAACATGATCGACACCAACATTAAAGGACTTGTGCGCATAACGCGACATGTTCTGCGCAACATGGTGGCACGAAACAGCGGCCATATCGTTAACGTCGGCTCCATTGCCGGTTCTTGGCCCTACCCCGGCGGCAATGTGTACGGGGCAACAAAATCATTTGTGAAACAATTTTCACGCGGCCTTCGCGCCGATGTGCTGGGGAAAAATATTCGTGTCACCAATATAGAACCCGGCATGTCCGAAACAAATTTTTCGAGAGTGCGCATGAAGGGCGATGACGAAAAAGCCGCCAATGTATACAAGGGAACAAAACCGCTGAGTGCGCAAGACATCGCCGAGAGTATTTTTTGGGCTACATCTGTGCCAGAGCATGTAAACATTAACAGTTTGGAAATTATGCCCACCTGTCAGGCGTGGGGGCCACTTTCAATAAATCGCGAGATGACTGACCAATAATCGAAGCTATTAATAACATCAAAAACATCAAAAACATCAAAACTGGTGTAACCTGTCAACAAATGCGGATATCTGTTGCCGTAGCCGGGTATTACCTGCAGACAGGCTTTTCGCTTTTAACGCCAAGCTGCTGGCTTCCCTATCATTTCCTTGCGCACGATTTACCTTGGCCAACTCGAACCATATATACGCATTATTTGGTTCGATACGCAGAGCGCGTTCCAAACTTCCCTTCGCTTTTTCTGGCTGATTCTGTTTGATGTGTACTTGAGCATCATTCACCAATTGCACAACCGCTTGATAACTCGATATTGGTTCATCAGTAACAACAGCCACCGGCAAGCTAGAGCAAGCAGTCAACAACAACATAATTATTACAGCGGTATATTTATACAATATTTTTCTCACTTGTGAGTTACATATAGGGTTGACGATTGCCCGCCAACAAACGGGCACTCGCTAATCTTTTCCAAAGATACGTTTAAACCAGCCTTTTATTTTTTTGTCCACTCGACCACTGCATTTTTCACTCCCTGCCGGTGCAGTGCCATCCACAAAAGGCAACGTAAAGGCCTGCTTACAATTTTTGGTGGCTGCGTCTCCCGTTTTTTCATCGATGGCCACCCATTCAATATTATCCGGCTCGGCCAATGCAAGTGGCCGCGGGTTGAGTTGCGACATGGCCTCACCCCATACCGTCATGGCACCTGAGGCGCCCGTCAGACCAGTGGTTTTATTTTCGTCATTGCCTATCCAAACTACAGCCACACGATCACCGCTAAAACCTGCATACCAACTATCGCGCAAGTCGTCTGTTGTGCCCGTTTTGCCGGCAACATTTAACTCAGGGCTTAACATACGGTTTAGTCCTACACCGGTGCCTCGCTTCACAACCTGCTGCATAGCACTGGTGACTAAATAATTGGCCACGCCATTTACAGCAGGCTCCGTGCGCAGATTGTAACGCTTTAGCGGGTCACCGTGCTGGGTGGTCACTTCACGTATGGCACGAAAGGGAGTTTTAAAACCACCGCTGGCAATCGTGTGATACATCTGGGTAACTTCATAGGGCGTTAGGTGCACTGTACCAAGTAAGCCAGAAGCATAGGTGGGCAATGTTTTTTCTACACCCAAGCGTTGCACAGTATCCATTACTTTATTTACACCGAGTTCGGTACCCAGGCGCGCCGCTGCAACGTTATACGATTTTGCTAATGCTAACCACAGAGGTACCTGACCATGGAACTCGCCGTCATAATTTTGTGGCTGCCAGTCGTCAATGCCATTTTCACGCCAGACAAATGGGCTGTCATCCAGGGGGGTGGTAAGTGTATAGGGCAGGCCGGAAGGCGCTGTATGGGAGAGTGCCGTTATATACATAGCCGGTTTAATTAACGAACCAATTTGACGATTTGCATCGAGAGCGCGGTTAAAGCCTTGAAAGCCCGAACGCCGCCCCCCCACAAGTGCTACGATCTCGCCCGAGGGAACGTCGGCAAATATTGCCGCCACCTCTAAATAGCCGGACACATATTTTTTACTGCTCTCTATTTCACTTAAACGGCGAAGCGTTACTCGCTCTACTTTTTGTTGCACTATGGGGTCTAGGGTAGTAAATATTCTGAGCCCTTCCGATCTAAGATCCTCTTCGCGATAATCACGCTTTAATTGACGGATTACCAAATCGGTAAATGCCGGATAAAGGGATTGCCCGGTAGTGGTTTTTTCGGTAATAAGCAGCGGCTGTTGAATTTGTCGCTGGTACGCATCGCCACCCATAAGCCCTTGCACCACCATTTCTTTCAACACTAAATCCCGTCGATTTTTGGCGCGGTCTAAATGCGTACGGGGATTGTAATAGGTGGGCCCCTTTAAAAGCCCAACCAACATAGCGGCTTGGTGAACGTCAATATGCTCAAGCGAGCGTGAAAAATAAAATTGACTCGCTAGGGCAAAGCCATGCACGGCGCGATCGCCATCTTGGCCAAAATATACTTCGTTGAGATAGGTCTCCAGAATATCGTTTTTACTGTAGTGATACTCCAACAGCAGGGCCATTAACACTTCGGTAAATTTTCGTTTGAGAGTGCGATCACGGGTAAGAAAAAAGTTTTTCACCAGCTGCTGCGTCAGAGTGCTTCCCCCCTGTACACGCCCGCCAGAAAACACCGAGGTAAGTGCGCGCAGCACCGCTTTTGGATCTACCCCGTGGTGGCTGTAGTAACGTTTATCTTCCACCGCCACCAGTGCATCTATTAAAAACTTAGGCACTTGCTCAAGGCGCACCAGTTCACGGTCCTCACCAGAATTTGGGTAAATACCACCGATAACCAAGGGCTCTACCCGAACCAGATCGAGTGTTTGATGAGACTGAAGGTCAACTATTTCTTTGACAATTTTTCGTTCAACGGCAAGCTCAATTAAGCTCGCTTCTTGAACACCGTCCCAATAGGTAAATGGGCGCAAAAATATGCGAAGCGTGGTGCTGCGCCGCTGATACTCGCCGGGGGCCATGGGGTCGGCTAGCACTTTGGAATATTTTAATTGCTTAAGTTCATCTTCCAGTGCATCAGACGCAAGCGTTTGCCCCACAAAAAGCTCTAGCGAACGCGCATACACCCTCGCAGGAATAGAAAATCGCTTGCCTTCAAATTGTCGGGTAACTTCATGATTTAAATACACGCCATAAATAAATACCGGCAGAGAAATCAATGCGAATATTATCAACATCCATTTTGCTTTTTTAAAAACCGAGCCAGCACGGCGAGTATTTGTTTTTTTGGTACTGCGGCGCTTGCTGGTTTTACTGCGGGAGTTTCGTGTTGAAGACATGTGTATTTGCGTATTACCTTATCGGTCTATTAAACAGATTTATTTAGGCTACAAAGGATCATTTTTTGGTGACAAACTATTCATTGTTTCACTAGCCTTTTTGTCACAGCTTGTTTTAATTCTATCGACAAGCATCTATACCTAAAAGACGGTACTGGCCACAGCTATAATTGCCGCAACAAGTGCTGCAAGCGTACACATTGCCAGAAGCAATGGCCTAAACCGCCCACCATCCACATAGGGTCGCACTTTAACACCTAATACAAAACCAAAAAATGCACAGGGTAAAAAACTAACACACGCCCACATAATATCGCGCGTAAACAAACCTGCAGATATGTACACCGCCATGCTTAACAAACAACTGTAGGTAAAATAAGCACTTAGATTTGCCCGCACATTAGTTGGGGCTTCGTATTGCATTATCAGTGCCATGGGAGGCCCGCCAATAGAAGTGGTAGTACCCATAAATCCGCTAATACAGCCCGCCCAGGCCATACGCGTAGGTGTCGACTGGAATTCCAATTTTAAAGTGCTGACAGCCACGGCAACTAACACAGCCGCCGCCACCAACAATTGCAAATGGTGAACGTTTAGGTTTAACAAACACCAAGCGCCAAACAAGGTACCGGGAATGCGCGTAACAAAAGCTGGGGCCAAGCTGCGTAGATTCAGGTAACGTTTTTGATGCCAAGTATTGGCCACACTCAAAAACAGGGCCGTAGTCGTCAACACCATCGGAACCCAGGCGGGATTCAATAAAACTATAATCGGAGCCGCCAGCAAAGCCATGCCAAAACCCATGGCAGTTTGCACCCAACATCCGATAAAAAGCACAATCACTGACACCAGCCAGCCTATCGAAAATATTTCAGCCATAATCTTCTTTATATTCCGGTAGCCTCTATTCAGCAACCTCTAAATAAACCGCGATGTGCGCTCTTCTACAACCGGGACGTAAAATCAAGCCACACAGGCCCCAAGAACTGGCAGCCGGAACTATACTAAACATACCAATGAACTAAGGAGCAAAACCATGGCTGTTTGCGACATTATGTCAACAAAGTTGATTACTGTGGGCAAAAATGAAACTGTAGCGGCGATGAACAAACTGTTCCACCAACATCCCATACACCATTTATTGGTGGTGGACGATGGCAATTTACTTGGTTTGGTGTCGGATCGCGATATGCTGCGAACCCTCAGCCCATTTGCCAATACCAAGGTAGCGTCTAAAAAAGACAAATTTACGCTTACCCGTAAGGCCCACCAAATTATGGCTAGCAAACTTGTCACAATCGCCCCCTCGGCCCACATTCAAGACGCTGCGCGGATGCTGGTAGAACATAACATCAGCTTACTACCTGTAGTGCAAGAAGAGTAAGCGCCCAAAAATCGACGTACTAGCCCATATTACTTTCAGGCGTATTTTTTTTAAGAGCGTCTTTAACATTCCAGGGGAGCAATGCTTCCCACTTTTCAACCGTATCGGCCTCTGCTATACGCG
>JBLHGN010000194.1:0-7125 GCA_047616325.1 Lentisphaeria bacterium | reverse complement strand
GTGGCCGCCGAACTCAATCATTTGCGGCTCTACCATCGCCGAACACTGGAAGAACTGCCCTTGGCGGCCTGCTCAGTGGGTGAGGATAAGGAAATCATGTTGTGGAATACCGCCATGGAATACCTTACCGGAATCGAAAGCCACAGCGTTACCGGCTCTCGCCTAGAAGAAGTACTGGAGCCTTGGGGAAATCTTTTACACAAATTTTTGGTATCCGACACCGCACATTTTTACAAACAGGAAGTAGAGCTTGCCGGCCAGCCCCGCTGGATTTCGCTGCACAAAGCGGCAATTCCGTCGTCGTACGCAAAAAAAATAGATAGCCAGGTTATTCTGCTAGAAGACGTAACCGAATTACAAATTCTTGAAAATGAGTTAATGCACAGTGAACGATTGGCTTCCGTCGGCAGATTAGCTGCGGGCGTAGCCCACGAAATAGGCAACCCTGTAACAGGTATCGCGTGCCTTGCACAAAACTTAAAATATGAAACCGACGACGACGAAATTCTCGAAACTGCTAAACAAATACTCTCTCAAACCCACCGTGTTAGCCGCATTGTTCAATCATTGGTCAGTTTTTCACACTCTGGCAACGTAGAGAGCAAACACTTTCAAACGGTAAATTTATGGGAATGCGCGCAGGAGGCCATAAACCTGATAGACCTCCAGAAAGAGAAAGGCGAGCGGATTTACGTCAATCGTATTCCGAGGGAGCTTACCATTGACGGAGACAGCCAGCGCATCATCCAAGTGTTTGTCAACATGGTATCCAACGCGCGCGATGCCAGCCCACACGGCAGCAAGATTACAATTGAAGGTGAACTTAAGGGAAACATGGTGATGTTTTCCGTAAGCGATGAGGGCACAGGCATACCTGAAGAAATGCATGACCGTATCTTTGAACCCTTTTTCACCACCAAAGAGCCAGGCGAAGGCACCGGCCTGGGATTGGCCATGGCCTACAATATCATCGAAGACCACCATGGAACCCTGGATATCATAAGCCCAGTGAATATAGTGTTACAATTAGGCACAAAATTTGTGATGAAAATGCCCGTATCTATTGAAACTGGCGCTGTATAGGGTAACACTAGGAATTGTTAGAAGTAGTTAACAATCATCGACCGAATTCGGTTGCGCCTCACTTAATCAACCCGATGTAACAACATGAGCAAAATATTAATTGTTGAAGATGAAATCATCATCCGCACAGCTTTACGTAAGCTTCTAACGCGTAATAAACACGACATAAGGGAGGCCGGCTCTGTAAGCGAGGCAACCAGCAAACATAAACTCGACACCTTCGATTTAATTATTAGCGACCTGCGCCTTCCCGGCGCGCCTGGGACCGACCTAATCCAACTCGCCGGAGACGTACCAGTGCTTATTATGACAAGCTACGCTAGCTTGCGATCGGCCGTCGATTCTATGCGTATGGGTGCCGTAGACTATATAGCTAAACCCTTCGACCACGATGAAATGCTGGCATCTATTAAGCGGGTAATTGGCAAATCAACCGCACTGTTAGAACGACCCAAAAGCCAACCCGGCGATAACGACAAAGCCATTGAAGGCATGATTGGCTCAAGTGCGGTAATGAAGTCGCTCTACGCCAAAATACACAAAGTCGCGCCTACCAGCGCCACGGTATTGGTTAACGGCGAGACCGGCACCGGCAAAGAGTTGGTGGCTAACGCCATTCACCGTGAGAGCCCTCGGCACGACAAAGCTATTATTTCCGTAAACTGTGCCGCTATTCCCGAAACCCTTATTGAAGCCGAATTATTCGGTCACGAAAAAGGCGCCTTTACCGGCGCCGCCACTATGAGAGAAGGCCTAGTGGCCGCTGCCGATGGCGGCACGTTGTTTTTGGACGAGATCGGCGAACTGCCACTAGAAGCCCAGGCCCGCCTTTTACGCGTACTGCAAGAGGGCGAAGTAAGACCCATCGGTGCCGTTGAATCTCGCAAAGTGGATGTCCGCCTAGTCGCCGCAACCCACCGCGATCTCAGCCGACTAGTGAGAGAACATAAGTTTCGCGAAGACCTATATTTTCGCATTAATGTAGTGCTGCTTAAATTACCGCCGCTGCGCGAACGAGGCAAAGACATACTCACGCTGGCGGAAACCTTCGTCAAAAGGTTTTGTGCCGAAATGCTTAAACCACCGCTCGCCCTCACCCCCGAGGCCATTCAAGCGATAACCACCTACACCTGGCCCGGCAATATTCGCGAACTGGAAAATTCCATACAGCGCTCGGTAATCCTGTGTGAAAGCGAAACCGAAATAGACCATACACAGCTGTGCATAGATCTCGACCTAGTGCGCGTAGACGACCATGAACACGAACAAGCGCCTGGAAGATCAAGCAATATCCGCAGTACGCGCGGCAATGAACCCAACGAGGACCTCTCTTTGGAAGACTACTTCCAAAGGTTTGTACTCGAACACCAAGACAGCATGAGCGAGACCGAACTAGCGCGAAAACTGGGGGTTTCTCGAAAGTGTCTCTGGGAGCGACGTCAAAGACTGGGAATGCCGAGGAGCAAGCCGAGCCACGCCGCCATCAACGGCAAATAGCTGACCCCTAGCGGGGCAAGCCCTACCAAAACTCCAATCACCCATTAATGCAAAACACTGGGGCACTCAAGCTTGTCCAGGCTTAGCTCAGTGCAGCATACAAATGCATCCGCTTTCTAGGCCTTTATTCACCCAGCACTGCTAGCCAATACCGAGAGCATTGCTGAGATCCTTTTTTATTAAATTTAAAGTTGCATTTTACCGATAACACACCGCCCAAATTAGTGTTACCCAAACAAGACATTAGTAACAACCGCCGACACATTAGGTAACGAAATGCAAAATCCCCCCAAATAAAACAATAGCAAAAAAATCACAACTTGTTGTTTTTTATAAAGTTATCAAGACTGGCACGGTCACTGCACTCTTTCGAATACAATAAAAAAAATAAATAACAATAAAAGAAAAAGACATAGCGAATAACAACAATAAATAATAACAACATACATAAACAACGATAATAACAATAGATAATAACAAGAGAGATACAACGACTTGCACACCTTTGGAGAGGGCTTGCGAAGTAAGCAAAGTACGGACATGGAAGTGTCCTGAATAATAAAAAAAAGCAAAATTATATTGAACGGGAGAGCCAAGGCTCTCCCGTTTTAGTGTGCGCGACCAACACAGTAAAACTCAGGACACTAACATTGGCACTATCGAATTACCCACTTCCAACATAAAGTAATCGCATGACTCAATGTAAACCAATTGCCGACATGCCTGCCCCGAACCGCCGACATGGTTACCGCAATGCCACCACTGCCAATATGCGCTCAAGGTGAACTTATGTGATAAACTCAGCCAGCTCCCGGGTCCTATACGCATGCTCCACGCGTAGGCCCTACACCATTTAAAAATGAATACAATATGCTAAAACGGTTGCGCAAATTCTTTGAGCCAACACCCTCAAAGACTCCCCAGATGCTTGTTATTGAACAAGACCATCACATTTCAAAGTTTGATGTCAGCCGCAGTGCTCGCAAAGTCATTGAGCAGCTTAAGCACGCAGGATACTGCGCCTATCTGGTAGGCGGTGGCGTGAGAGACCTATTACTCGACGGCCACCCAAAAGACTTCGACGTTGCAACAGACGCTACTCCCGAACAAGTAAAGCGAGTGTGCAGAGGATCACTAATAATCGGCAAACGGTTTCGTATTGTCCATGTGCGTTTTGGCCGCGAAATTATCGAAGTGACCACCTTTAGAGGCAGTCACACACAGGCACAAAAGAAAGAGGAGGCATCGCAGTCCGCACGGGGAATGCTGCTCAGGGACAACGTATACGGCGACATAAGATCTGATGCCCTGCGCCGCGACTTCACTATCAATGCGCTTTATTACGATCCCGAAGATGGCACCATTCTCGATTTTGCCGGAGGTCTGAAAGACCTCAAAAATCGCCAACTGCGGATTATCGGCGACCCTAATGCACGCTACAAAGAAGACCCTGTGCGCATGTTGAGAGCCGTTCGCTTCGCTTCCAGACTGGGTTTCTCAGTCGAACCCGAAACAGAAGCCCCCATTCGCGCCCATGCCGATTACATCGCCGATATCCCTCCAGCACGCCTGTTTGAAGAAGTGCTTAAGCTCTTTATGTCGGGTTATGCCACCGCAATGCTGACCAAACTGCGAGAATATGGATTATTCGCCCATTTGTTTCCCGGCACTGATGCCTGCCTCGAGCGAGGAAACCCCTACGACAGCAACCTAGTATTTGCGGCCATATCCAACACAGACAAAAGAATTCGCAAAGAACAGCGCGTCACACCGGCGTTCATCTACGCGGCCCTACTGTGGCCTCAGTTAAGGGTACGCACAAAAGAACTTACCGACGAACACAAATTGGGCGAACACGAGGCCTTGCAACAGGCAGCGGATGGCGTCATTAGCCAACAACTGTCCTACACCACGATCCCCAAACGTTTTTTGATTCCCATGCGAGAGATATGGACCATGCAGAGCCGGCTCGGCCGCCGAGATGGCAATAAAGCCTATAAGCTCATGGAAAACCCTAGATTTCGCGCGGCCTACGACTTCTTGCTCCTGCGGGAACAAGCGGGCGAACGTCTCGATGGTCTGGGTCTATGGTGGACTAACTTTCAGGACGCTGACGAAGAGAAACGTCAGGATCTGGTATCGGTATTGATTCCGGAAATGTCGCGCCGCCCGCGCCGTCGCCGCAAGTCCAAGGCACCACCCGCGCAGTAAAAATTACACTATGACACCTTGCGATACGCTAACCCCAGAAAATGTCTACATAGGCATGGGCAGCAACCTCGATAACCCCCTAAATCGCATTGTTCGCGCCTACCAAACAATAGCGGCACACGAACAGTTGAGCCTCAAGGCTTGCTCACATTGGTATACCAGTGAAGCGCTCGGCCCAAGCGGCCAGCCGGATTACGTCAATGGTGCCGTACTGGTGCAAACTAAGCTAAACCCCGAACTGGTTTTGGATTTATTGCAGGCCATCGAGGCAGAGCACGGTCGCCAGCGCAGTGTACGCTGGGGCGCGCGAACACTGGACCTCGACATACTATTATACGGAAGTAAGCATGTACTCACTGAGCGCCTGACTATTCCCCATTGCCAGCTTCGCGTGAGAAACTTTGTACTTCAGCCTTTGATGGATATAGATAAACATTTACTATTGCCCGACGGCACCGCTATTGCGACACTTCTCACAAAGGTGGGAACGCACGGTCTGCAGAAACTAGACATGCTCGACAAATAGAGCTCGACGTAAACCCCGTTTACTCAATAGGCAACCCGGAAGTCCATATGAACGACTCACTTGAGTGGAAGATCGACTTAAACGGCAAAACTCCACCGCGGTTTATTGCTGTGGAAGGGCCAATAGGTGTTGGTAAAACCACCCTAACCCACTATCTGGCCGATAGCTTCAACTACCAAATACTGCTCGAACGAGCAGAAGAAAATCCATTCTTAGAACGCTTCTACGCCAATAAACGCAATGCGGCCCTATCGACACAATTGTTTTTTCTGTTTCAACGCGTACAACAAATAAACGAATTGCGCCAAACCGATATGTTTGAACCCGTGCGCGTTTCCGACTTTCTAATCGACAAGGACAAGCTATTTGCACAAGTCACCCTGGAACCCGAGGAGCTAAAACTTTATCAGCAGGTTTACGATCACGTGACAATAGACTCGCCCACTCCCGACTTGGTGATCTATCTTCAAGCGCCCACAACCACGCTGGCAGACAGAATAGAAAAACGCGGCAAGGCGATAGAGCAAAAAATTAGCGGCGAATATTTAAATCGTTTAAACGAAGCCTACACGCAGTTTTTCCACTACTACGATCGCTCGCCACTGCTTATCGTCAATACCTCGGAAATCGACTGGGTGAACAATCCCAACGACTATAAAAACCTGGTGGAGTTTATGCTTACCATCAAACGTGGTCGCCACTACTACAACCCTACACCGACCATTCTTTAACCTTACCCCCCTTCCCACTTTTAATGCTTTAAAAGGATAAAACCATGGTTTACGCCGGTAACCCTGCAAGCGGTCTAGAAAAAAACGTCACAGTACTAACCTTAAAGAAACTCAAACAGCTCAGTGAAAAATTTGTCACCGTTGCACTTTACGACGCCCCGATGGCGGCAATGGCGCAAAAAAGTGGCGTAGAAGTAGTGCTGGTGGGAGACAGCCTCGGAATGACTGTTCTCGGTTACGACAGCACTGTACCCGTCACAATGGAACAGATGATTTATCACATTGAAGCTGTAGCTCGCGGCAATAAAAAGTCTTTGATTATGGGCGACTTGCCCTTTATGACCTACGGCACCCCCGACCAAGCCATGACCAACGCCGCGCGGGTAATGCAGGCGGGAGCGCACGTGGTAAAAATTGAGGGCGGCGTATGGCTGTGCAATACAGTAAAGATGTTGAGCGATCGCGGTATCCCTGTGTGTGCCCACATTGGCTTAACGCCGCAATCAGTCAACAAACTTGGCGGTTTTCGGGTTCAGGGGCGCTCCACCGCCCAGGCTCAAGAAATGCTCGCGGCGGCGCAGGCTCTAGAAGAAGCCGGAGCAGATACCATCGTGTTAGAATGTGTACCTGAAGCGCTTGCGACTAAAATTACTGAAACTCTGCAAATACCCACCATTGGCATTGGCGCGGGAAGGGGAACCGACGCCCAAGTTCTGGTTATCAACGATATTCTTGGCCTCACCCCGACACCGCCGAAATTCTCTAAAAACTTTTTGATAGAGGCGAACGATATCCCCGGGGCAATGGAGAAATACGTACACGATGTGAAAGCGGGAATATTTCCGGGGGAAGACAATATCTTTCACTAGAAGGAATCACTATAAGTAGAGCCTCCTGCAAAACCGTACAAAATACGTTCGATTGAAAAATTTATTACTATATATAGTGTCTTTTTTCCTTAAACAACACTATATAGAGTGCCTCGGTGGCTGGAAAAATAATTTTGCAAGTGCCTCAGTAGTGATTTTTTATACGCGCTAGCAGGTACCGCGTAGTGAAGCTCAATTTGCCAAGGCT
>JBLHGN010000193.1:0-7130 GCA_047616325.1 Lentisphaeria bacterium | reverse complement strand
TAAGCTCATACACAATTCGGGCGGTTCAAGATGCAATACTAACCGGTAAGTCTTTTGTCTGGATTATGAGTGCGCTTGTAGCTCGACTAGTATCACGGCCGCATCAAATTGGGGAACACTGATGTAATAAGTATAACCAGCAACTACACGACTAGGGGTTATCTGTCATGACTTTCGGCAATCGAAAAATTCCCAAGCATCTTATTATTCACGACCGTTACAGCACAAAAAAAACTCAAGGCCTAGTATGGATGATACTCGCAGGTATTGTTCTGGCTACCAGCATGATCGCGTCGTTTCGCGCCAATGCCGAAAAAAGCGATTTGCGCTACGAGGCAAAATCGGGGCAGCTATTGTTCCAAAATGGTGTTGGCCACTACGATCCATCGCTGCATTTAAGCAGTATGGCCCAGGTTCAAATAAATGGCCTTACGGCCCACGTTACCCTCACCCAAACCTTTAAAAACCAAACCGATCAATGGCAAGAAGGCATCTATGTATTTCCGCTGCCCGAAAACGCCGCTGTTAATCATATGGAAATGCGCATCGGCGAGCGTATAATTATTGGAGAAATAAAAGAAAAACAGGAGGCCAAGCGAATCTATCAAGCGGCGAAAAAATCGGGTAAACGCGCGGCACTCACGGAACAGAACCGCCCCAACATGTTTACTCAAAAAGTTGCCAACATTGAACCCCAGCAGAGTGTGGGAATTTCCATAAGTTATTTTCACCCAGTGACATATACCGCTGGCGAATTTTCGTGGCGCTTCCCTATGACAATTACTCCCAGATATATTCCCGGAGCACCTACACAAACTCCCGCTCCTCAATATGACGATAAGTTTATGTCGGCACAAACTGACGACAATGAACAGGCTCATTTCGAGAATGCCGTTGTCGACACCTCAAAAAAAAAGTATGGCGATTTTGACGCCCGATTTGCAATTGATGCGACCCCGGTCCAACAGACCCCAGCCGCTTTAACAGAAGGTACTTGGCTGGGAACGGGCTGGGGTCGCCCCACCTTAAGCGTGCCAGACGCGGCCGCAATCACACCGTTTATGTATGCCCCCGCACTCTCCGAAATATTTAACCCTATAGAGATTAGCATTGAACTAAATAGCGGTTTGCCTCTATCCCATATCGGTGCTCTGTACCACGACATTGCGATAAATAAGGTAGGCGACAGCCACTTAATTTCGCTTACGGATGGCCGCGTGAATATGGACAGGGATTTTGTACTGCAGTGGCGCCCCATTGAAAGTGCCGCGCCCCTAGCCGCAGTATTTAGCGAGCGCGTAAACGACGAGATGTATTCTTTGGTAATGCTGGTGCCGCCACACAAACAAAGCGCACGGCAAGGGCTAGCGCGCGACATGGTATTTGTTATCGATACCTCGGGATCCATGCAGGGCATTTCTATCACTCAAGCCAAGGCTAGTCTTAACTTAGCCTTGCCGCGCCTTGGGCCGGAAGACAATTTTAATATTATCGAGTTTAATTCACACTTCTCCACGCTATTTTCAGAACTCAACACCGCCAGTCCCGGCAACATTCAATACGCCATGAATTGGGTAAGCCATCTTAAAGCTGGAGGCGGTACAGAAATGCACAGCGCGCTGACAAAAGCATTTTCACAATTTGAAAAAGAGCGCGCACTGCAACAAACCATTTTTATTACCGACGGCGCAGTAGGCAACGAAAAAAAATTGTTTCACGTAATTAAAGACTGCCTTAATAATAGCCGTTTATTTACGGTGGGCATTGGTTCCGCGCCCAATAGTTTTTTTATGAAAAAGGCGGCTGAATTTGGTCGCGGCAGCTTTACCTACATCGGTGACGTGGACCGGGTGTCGGAAAAGATGCACGCGCTTTTTGAAAAGCTGGAAAGCGCTGTTGTCAGTGATATCGCCATTCAATGGCCAGACACTGCAGTAATTTATCCGCAAAAAATACCCGACCTGTACCTTTCTGAACCTCTTTTGATTTCTGCAAAATCTGGCGACCTTGAAGGCGATATTGTTATAACGGGTAACACCGCCAGCAGCTCTTGGCAGCAACGTATAACGCTCGACAATCATCGGCCGAACAAAGGCATCGCCACTGTATGGGCGCGCGCAAAAATTGAGGATTTGGAAGACCAAAAAATTTCGGGAAGAAACGCCAGTGAGGTTAAAAAAGAAATCACCGAAGTTGCACTGACCCACAAACTATTATCTGCGTATACAAGTTTTGTTGCCGTGGAACACGTCACGGAAAGAGCAGCCGAAGAAGCACTGCACAGTCAGAACATACCCAACGTCCTAGTTTTCGGGAAAACAGCTGACCCCGCCATCACGCTGACTGCCGTTCAATATCCCAAAACGGCAACCAGCGCAGAGGTCACCTGGTGGTTAGGTTTATTTTGCCTTTTGTTGATGATTATTTTTGTGCGCATGGGAAACGATTAGCCACAACCTTAACGACGCTTCTATATTTGCCAAGGCCGGATCGCGCTAATACGAGAACTATTTGAGATAAAACAATGCTGGTAACTTTTTATAAAAAAATATCTCGTTATAAAAACATATCTTTCAATAAATGCATATCTTGTTATAAAAAGATATTTTGCTATAAAAAAGCCGTGCTCATTGGTTTGGCCTTGGCGATAACATCGGTGTGCTGGGGTAACTCCGCCTATATATATGCCAAGGCCTACTTGGCCCAATATTTAATAGAAGACGCCTGGCAAGAAACGCTAAGCGATGGGAAAAACCACAAACCCTGGCGCTGGGCCGACACATGGCCGGTAGGTAAATTGGTATTCCCGACACAATATCGTTCTTTATATGTGCTTGCGGGTAGTCACGGCACATCCCTTGCTTTTGGTCCGGGGCACATGGACGGCACCGCGCTGCCCGACGAAACAGGCACAAAGGTATTCAGCGGGCACCGCGACACGCATTTTTCATTTTTACGAAAAATCAACATTGGCGAGCGATTTTTACTGCAAGACAAACACGGCGGCTGGCACATTTACACATTCAAGCACACAACAATTTCTGATATTCGCACAGGGCCCTGGTTGATAGACGCCAATGCCGGTGAAGTTCACCTTATTACCTGTTATCCCTTTAACGCGCTTATTCCGGGTGGGCCATGGCGTTTTATTGCTACGGCATCTCCTGCAGAATAATCATATTATTTTGCGCAATGCTTTATTAAATTGTCACTGAGATTGATTATAGTTTGATGTTTTTTGCCATCGATAATACTGCCATCTTCCGCAAACGCTTTGTGAGCCAATGGCACGGTCACTTGTTCGGGAATCACCATCACTCCCAAATTATTCAGCAACATGCGCACAAACACTAGGCCGCGCATGCCACCCAAAGCTCCGGGAGACGCCGACATAATGGCGGCGACTTTTTTACCATAGGTTTGCATGGGCTGATCGGGAATAGCGCGCGAGGCCCAGTCTAGTGCATTCTTTAACAGGGGTGAAAAAGCACTGTTGTATTCGGGCGATGCTATTAAAAAGCCGTCACTCTCGGTAAGCAGCGTTTTAAACTTGCGTGCATTTTCTGGCATACCCTCCGAGCGCTCTAAGTCCTCACTAAAAAGAGGCATCGGTAAATCTGCCAAGGAAATAAGCGTAACATCTGCGCCGCCACTTCTAGCCGCACCAGCAGCAACAGTGACGAGTTTTTGATTGTAAGATGCCTCGCGCGCGCTTCCTGAGAAGGCAATAATTTTGGCCATAGTGCTTGCTCTTGATGGTTAATATTAGAATTCAAAACGGAAATGGATATGGCTTAGATGCTGCAGGCTCAATGTTTTTGAGTTTCCGGCGGCGGCGCAACTCGCAACACTTCCGCAACACTGGTCAAACCCGTGGCAATTTTTTGCGCACCCGACAATCTCAAGGTACGCATACCTTCGCGCATGGCCTGCTTACGCAACTTAATAAGGTCTGTATTACTATCAATTAATCCTTGCACCGCATCACTTAAGTGTAAAATCTCGTAGATGCCCTGGCGCCCCAGATAGCCTGTATTTCGGCACTCGAGACAGCCTCCCGGCTCATAAATCTTTGCCGGTTTATTTACCTTCCACGGACGGATTAATTCGTCCCAGTCCGCCGAGCTGATCTGAGCCTCCTTTTTACAGTGGTGACACAGTGAACGCACCAAACGTTGCGCCATAATACCGATAATGGTGGATTTGATTAAATAGCTAGGCACCCCCAAATCCATTAAACGCGTGATCGCTGCTGGGGCGTCGTTAGTGTGCAAAGTCGAAATCACCAGATGGCCGGTAAGCGCCGCCTGCACAGCCATTTTGGCGGTTTCTATATCGCGAATTTCGCCCACCATAATAATGTCGGGGTCCTGTCGCATTAACGTGCGAATTCCGGCGGCGAAATCGAGCTCTATATTGTGCTGCACCTGGGTCTGATTGAATGCGTCTTCGACCATTTCGATGGGGTCTTCGATTGTAGAGACGTTAACTTCGTCGGTAGCCAGATGGCGCAAAGTGGAATAGAGGGTTGTGGTTTTACCCGAGCCGGTGGGCCCCGTAACCAACAAGATGCCATGCGGCCGCGTGGACATTTCCATCCAACGCTTATAGTCGTCACCGGTTAAACCCAAATCTTCAAACGAGCGCAGCAGTACGTCGGGATCAAAGATACGCATAACCATCTTTTCGCCGAAGGCCGTGGGCAAGGTGGAAAGCCTCAACTCCGCCTCGGTACTATCGGGGCGCTTGGTTTTAATGCGGCCATCTTGAGGTTTGCGTTTTTCGGCAACGTTCATGCGCCCCAAAATTTTCAAACGACTGACGATGGCCATAGCAACAGAGGGCGGAAATTCATAAATATCGTGTAACACGCCATCTATGCGAAACCTCATACGCGCTTTTTCTCGGCGCGGTTCGATATGTATGTCACTGGCACGCTGATCAAAGGCGTAGTTAAGCAACCAATCGACAATATTAACAATGTGCTGGTCGTTGGCCTCGGGGTCTTTAAGTGAGCCCAACTCCAATAGCTGTTCAAAGTTTGTTGCACTTGAACCTTTTTGACCACCACCATCTTCTGCGCCGCTTACAGAGCGCGATAGAGAATAGAATTCCACACGGTATCGCTCTATGTCCGACGGCGATGCCAGCACACGCTTAATGCGCTGTTGCACCGTCTGGGCAATTTGTTCTTGCCACTGATTCAGATAGGGTTGAGTAACGGCAATGGTCACTTCATCCACTTTATAATCAACGCACAGTAATCCGTGACGTTTTGCAAAAGCATAAGACATGATGCCGCTGGCCTTGGCCACCGGCACTTTCATAGGGTCGATATGAAAGAGTTCGAGTCCCGTTTTTAGAGCAATCCACTGGGTCAACATCGTCTCATCTAAGGCCTTGCCTTTGAATTTTTTATTGTCGAGCTTGTGCGATGCAATGTAAGTAAGCGGATGCATCAATGCCTGTTCCCGGGTGCGTGTCTCGCCCATAAGGAAGTTCGCTTCTCTGCGGTCTATATAACCTTCACTGGCGAGATCCAAGAGTAAAGAACGTACATCCAAGGCTCGTTCAACTTCAAATTTAGACGACACTGACGCTCCTAATTTATTGTTATTGACGATATATCGGTGTGAGGGCAAGCTTATTTATTACAACGACTTCTGGTCAGTCGACAAAGATAGCACGGTCGTCAACGGCACACCCTAAATATGCCCGATTTTGAACCGACATTCCAGAGGCCCTCAGGTTTTTACCCCATATAGTGTATGTATTCTGCGCGCTATAAAACTCAAATAAGGCCTAACGGTTCCGTCAAATCCATCTACACTAGTAGTATGTGCCAAATTTCAGTAGGCACCAACATTACACTCGGCGCGTTTACTAGCAACAACTACACTGGGCCGCCCTCTGGGGTCGTAAAGGTCTGCTGCGTCGGTAAATATACGTAATTTCGCAGAGTGCCATGAAAAAGAACCTTCCCATAACCAACCGGAATATAACCCTTCAAAACAATACGCATATTGTTTCTACCACCAATGAGGGGGGGCAAATCACCTATGCCAATAACGACTTTTGCGCCATAAGTGGCTTTAGTGAAGAAGAACTGCACCTTCAGTCACACAATATCATTCGCCACCCCGATATGCCTGAAGCGGCATTTAAAAGCATGTGGAACGCCGTAAAGCGCGGCGAGACATGGATGGGCATCGTTAAGAACCGCTGTAAAAATGGCGATCACTACTGGGTAAATGCCTTGGTGACACCTATAATCAAACACGGCAAGACGACGGGTTATCAGTCGGTGCGTTTAAAGCCGGAGACAGATCAGATAAGGTTTGCGGAAAAAGCCTACGCTAAGCTAAATGCAGGGAACTCGCTTAGCTCTATCAGCCTTGGCTTAAAGCTCAAGATCTTTGGCGCCATAGCACTCACCATAGCCGCCAGCCTGCTTCCCATAGTGTTTCTTTCTAGCTCGCTATTGGGCACTGGCATTGGTCTGTTTATGGGGCTATCCGCTGGTTTCATTTTAGCCAGTGTAATTGCATCGCCCTGGGAACGGGCAGCGGAAAAGGCCCGCTCGATCATCGACGATCCTGTGGCGATGGCAACATTTACCAACCGTAATGATGAACTTGGTCAGCTCGTTTTGGCCCAGTCAATGCTCAGTGCTCAATTGCAAGCGGTTGTATGGCGCCTAAACGACTCTTCGGGAAGCCTCGAAACTGCCGCATCTCACGCCGCTTTGGTAGCGAAGAAAACTGCTAGCGATATGAACAAACAAAAATCTGAAGTTGAACAAGTGGCCTCGGCAATGACTGAAATGGCCAGTACCGTCAACGAAGTAGCCCAAAATGCAGCCGAGGCTGCACAGGCAACCGAGCACGCAGAGGAGCAGGTACGGCAGGGAAAAGCCGTTGTTAACGAAGGAATAAATACGACCAAAACACTTGCGCAACAGGTGCAGGAAGCCGTCAACGTTATTGCCAGCCTCGCCGATGTATCTGAAGCGATCGGTGGCGTAGTGGCGGTTATTAGGAGTATTGCCGAACAAACCAACTTACTCGCACTCAACGCTGCCATCGAAGCAGCTCGGGCCGGCGAGCAGGGTCGAGGTTTTGCTGTAGTGG
>JBLHGN010000192.1:0-7187 GCA_047616325.1 Lentisphaeria bacterium | reverse complement strand
GCGCCCACTCTCGAACATTTGCAACAAACAGCGTTTTATGAATTACGAAAATGAGTACCGCAACCCCCAAGGCTACGTAATCACCGCCAAATACACAGGCAAACCAGCCAAGCTGGAACAAGACGATATTGAGGATTTTCCCCCTAGCTGAACTTGCAAAAACCTTCATAAGTACCGCACTCACTACTATAAACTATACCCTCAGTACGGTTGCGTGAGTGGCTTAGATCATTGCGCCCGAGTATTATCAGTTTTTAATCAAATGCTTGTAGCTGACGTGCGTCGGGTTTTGCCATAACCGTATGAACTGTGCTTATTACGCGCTCTAAAAATCCGCCTTCGCAATAGCACAGGTAGTACTCCCACATACGACAAAACACTTCGTCGTAACCCATTGCTTTAACGGTAGCTAAATGCTTAAAAAATCTATGCCGCCAATCCGCTAAGGTGGCAGCGTAATCGAGGCCGATATCTTCAATACCTACAATTTGCATGTCGGTATAGCGCGCAACACAGCGAGAGATAACTTCGTTGGAAGGCAAGCAGCCGCCGGGGAAAATATAGCGTTGAATAAAATCCACCGAAGTTTTGGCCTGTTCAAAGCGCTGGTCGGCAATGGTGATGGCCTGAATACACATCAAGCCATCATCTTGTAAAAGCGACGAACACTTTGAAAAATAACTCTTATAATGCTCGTAACCCACCGCCTCTATCATTTCCACCGACACCAACTTGCTATACTTACCTTCAAGCTCACGATAGTCTTTTAACAGTAAGGTAATTGTATCTTCAAGGCCCTCACGTTTTACCGCCTCTTTGGCATAACGATATTGTTGCTCACTTATGGTGGTAGTTGTCACGCGGCAACCGTAATGTTTAGCGGCGTGAATCGCCAGGCCGCCCCACCCGGTGCCAATTTCCAGCAAATGATCATCGGCATTCAAACGCAACTTTTTGCAGATCACATGCAATTTGTGTGCAGAGGCTTCTTCCAACGTGGCATTTTTATTTTGGTAGATGGCTGCGGAATACATCATGCTGGAATCGAGAAAAAGCTCAAAAAAATCGTTACCGAGATCATAGTGTGCCGAAATATTCTTTTTTGACCCAGACAGGGTATTGGCATTAACGGCGTGACGAAATTTTGCACTAAGGCGATTCAACCACGGACGATTACTATTTATCTTACTTAGCACATTAATATTCATGCAAAAAATACGGGTGACTTTTAGTAGATCTGGAGTGCTCCAAGTGCCCAACATATAAGCCTCACCCGCGCCACTGTCACCATCTAAGACAAGGCTTCGATAGGCTGATGAATGATGCACATGAATGTGCGCGACTATCGCTGGATTTGGTCCATCGTCACCAAAGGCAATTATTTCACCGTCGTCCTCTATCACAAGGCGACCGCGCTGTAGCTTATTCAAGCGGGCACACACTATGCGCTTAGCGATGCTGTCCATCCACGACGATTTTACTTGCTTGATTATTTTTTCGTTGTTAATACTGGCCGTTGTCATTAAAACCGAGCCCCCTTGTGAGAATCTTTAGAATTTTCTAACGCAACACCTGCGTTTGTACAGGGAATAGGATGAGAAAATATAGGCACTTTTTTAAGCCATAGTTTTAGCGCCTGCCAATAGATGCCCATGGCAACTTTCAAGGTCATAAAGGGATATGCGAGTATCACCCTGCGTAAATTTTTCTGACTTATCTCTTCGCGCCTTAACAATAAGGTCGCATCAAAAAACATAGAGCTGTCTTTCCAGTTTTCCATATGAATCATAATATTTTTGTTCGGTAGCTTTTTAGCGCTATGCTCTCCGTCATAGTCATCATCGCGTTCTCTTTTGTCCGTTCTTGTGGACCGGGGGCTGGGAGAATTGCAACGCCAATCATACTGAATATCCATAGGATTAAAGGGCGACACATGCATTACCTTATCAAATTGGATACGCTGCTTATTCTTCGCGGGATCACAACGCAGCACATAACTGCAGCGCGCTCCCCAAGGGGTATTGGTAACTTCGGCAACAATATATTCCAGGGCTTCATCCGAATTAAACACGTAATAACAGCTAATGGGGTTAATCAAATAGCCAAAATATCTAAGATTGGTCAATACCTGTACAGAGCCCAGCGGATAAACACCAGTCTCTTCACGCACACGTTCACGCACAGCGGTGTCTAGCGGCACACGGGGGTCGCCCAAATAATCACTGCGCTTAAACGATGCTAGTCGACGTTTTTCTATGCCCCATAACCAAGAGTCTTCGAAAACGCTCTCTAGTTCAGCCAGGTCCAAGTACATCATAAACACTTTGTAGCTAAAGTTGTGTTGCGCCGGCGCGTAACGTCGATGCCTTACCCAACCTTTATAGATGGCGCTTTGCACGGATCAAACCTCCCGCGCCACTTTCTACTCAACCGTCTATTTTTAATTTCTATCACCAATCCCCCCCCAAACCCTGCGTAACCTTTAAGGCGCTTACTACCCCGTCTTCATGAAAACCATTGCCCCAGTATGCACCGCAGAACCAGCTTCTATTCACGCCGTTTACACGCGACCACTGCGCGCTTGCCGCCACCGAGTCTAAAGAAAATACCGGATGTTCATATTGATAGCGACCAAGAATTTTGCTTGGATCAATATGATCTGTTCCGTTTAAGGTAACACAGAAGGTTACCGGTGATTTAATACACTGTAAAATATTCATATTGTAAGTGAGTACTGCAGGCTCGTGTGGCTGACGAGACTTCTTTAACAAGTAGTTCCAACTAGACCATGTCAGCTTCTTTTTCGGTAACAAGCGCTCGTCTGTATGCAGCACAACGTCGTTGTTTTTATAGGGTATAGCCTCAAGCACTTGCCGCTCCGTATTGCTGGGGTCTTTTATCATACTCAGGGCTTGGCTGGAGTGGCAGGCGAACACGACCTGATCGAAGGTTTCCGCCTGCTTTCCTTCGATGCACACCTCAACCCCTTGGCTAGTTCTGGTCACTGAGCTTATGCGGCTACTCACACGAATATCGTTTCTAAATGAGGCGGTTAGCGGTTCCAAGTAGGCCCGCGAGCCCTCCGAAATCACTCGCCACTGAGGCCTATTTTTAACGCTCAATAAACCGTGATTTTTAAAGAAGCGCACAAAAAACAGAAGAGGAAAATCCAACATATCTTGTGACGATGCCGACCATATGGCGGAGCCCATGGGAACAAGATAATGACTGATGAACTTTTCACTGTAGCCGCGCTGCGTCAAATAATCGCCCAGTGTGTCATCTGGCAATAATTTACCACTTTCCAGATCGGCAATAGCTTCCTTATTGAAGCGCACTATGTCGAGCAGCATACGCAAGTGACTGGGGCGCAGTAAATTAGATCGTTGCGCAAATAGAGCGCTAAATGAATGACCTGCATATTCCAAACCGGTTGCATCACAGCTTACGCTAAAACCCATGGTGGTGGGCCGAGTGGGGACGCCGAGCTTGGTCAGCAACTTAATGAAATTGGGGTAAGTCCAATCGTTGTAAACAATAAAACCCGTATCGATAGCATAACTCTCACCATTTACCGTGACGTCTTTAGTAGCGGTGTGCCCGCCAATTCTATCTTCTGCTTCGAATACGGTAATGTCGTGATGAGGCTTAAGTAGATAGGCCGATGTTAAACCAGATATGCCCGAACCGATAATGGCGATTCTCATTTACTTAGCTTCCTAATTAACGGGAGTAATATTTTTGGGGGACATCAATCGCTCCCAAAGGGCAGGTAAGTGCGACCACAATCGCAACAGCCAAAAAAGTCGTTTGGGGAATGCAAATGTTCGCGGACGCGAACGCACACCTTGCACAATGCGCAGAGCGGCTTCTTCGGCCGACATGACAAATGGCATATTGAAGGTGTTTTTAGACGTTAGCGGTGTAGTGACGAAACCGGGAAGCACCTCCGTCACATCGATATGTGAAGCGCGTAGATCCATTCGCAAAGACTTTAAAAAATAACTTAAAGCCGCTTTAGATGCGCCATACACTTCAGCTTTTGAAAACGGCACCAGCATAGCAAGCGAACTAATGCCCACAATATGGGGCTTATCGCTGGAAGCTTTGCGATCACTTTGCTCAAACTCAAACGCCTGTCGGTGCAATAAGGGCATCGCCACTGCCAACGTATTCACGGCGCCAAGGTAATTTACGTCCATGATGCGTTTGGCCATCGACCAATCGGGGCAAGCCAGGTCGAGGTATTCACAGTTGCCGGCATTCACATACACCGCATTTAGCCTATCCGTGTAACCCGAAATACTACTCCGAACCCGCTCAATGGCTTCGCTTTCAGTGACATCAAAGGGTATTGCACGCATATTGGCATGCGACACTTCCATCTCCTTCAGCACACCTTCATTGCGACCACTAATCAAGACCATATGGCCGTTTTCACTCAATCGTTTTGACAGGGCCCTACCAATACCCGAGGTCGCCCCTGTCACCCATATCCAGCGTTTCTGTTCCATTGAGCCCCGTGAATCATTAGCGTTCATAAAGTCTACCCTTTGGCCAAGCGATGTTTTAGGCAGCGCACGACTCTGCCTAAAAGTGGCACGTGCTCATAGATAAGCTCGCCCATATCGTAAATATCCTCGTGGAAGGTGATTGAGGTATCGAAGTTAATCTGACTGACGCCCCTCACCGTAATCAGCCTGTTGCCAAATTTGGGATGACGGTAGTGCATATTCCACTTTATATAAGCGCTATTTACAGACACTAGCTGATCAAGGTACTCAAAGCGGCATTCACTCAAGTTAACATACATGTCATCCATGTAATCGTGCAGGGCTGCCAAGCCTCTAATCTGATGGATGGGGTCTCGAAACACAATTTCGTCGCTATAAAGCTCATCTATCTTAGATAAATCAGTGGCATTTTTGTTTTGGTAGAACTCTTTAAACTTTTCTACTATAGGGTTCTCGTTCACATGAGGGTCCTGCTGGCTTGATGTTGGTTGTATGAAATGGTTTTAGAGCCTGTTTATACAAACTATTTTGCCCTGTTTACGCTAATATCGATAGTGTGGATCAATACTTACATTATTAACTCCGCTGCGTTCAATCGGTGATCCATCGTCTCTGAGCACGCGTACAATCGGTAATACGAACAAGCTAGGTAACCTATGAGCAACTTTTAATAACAGACTTTTAATAACAGTGTTGTTTAAAAAATTAATAGTTAGAAAGCATTGTTTAGAAAGGTATTAGTTAGAAAGCTACCAAGTACTATACATAACCGACACTTTGACAAACCGACGAGACAAGCAAGATGTCAGAAAACTTACCCCCCGCATCACCGACCTCAACGACCAAAGAAGACAAAAAAGAACAACTTCAGCAGTCGATTCATGCGGTAGCGGAGCAGCGAGACCGCAAGGCTTTCGAGGTGATTTTTGATCACTTTGCCCCGTTACTGCGGTCCTTCAGCCTGGCGAGAGAGCCAGGGGCATCGTTGGCAGCAGACGAACTGGCGCAAATCGTACTGATAAAAGTGTGGGACAAAGCCCACACCTACGACCCTCAAAAGGCCTCACTCACTACATGGGTATACACCCTCGCGCGCAATACACGTATCGACCTACTTCGAAGGAACGGCCGTTATTGCTCTGACATAGACCCAGAATTTTTATGGGCAGAGCAAGAGGACGAATCGACGGATCCCTTTCTCGCCGTGCAAGACAAGCGCGCAGAGCAAACCATAGCAGAAGCATTTAAAGGTCTGCCAAAAGAACAGCAAGAAGTCATTAAAAAGGTGTACTTAGAGGGTAAAACGCACCAAGAGAGCTCCGAAGAATTGAGGCTACCATTGGGCACAGTTAAATCACGTGTTCGGCTAGCCTTAAAAAAATTACACGTATTGGTGAGGAGGTAATCATGTTCATCAATCATCACCCAGACTCAGAATTACTAACAGCATTCGCGGCGGGCAGTTTGCCCCTAAGTCAAGCCCTGTGCGTATCCACCCACATTGAAATGTGCCAACAATGCCAAGCCAACAATCGCCGGCTTAAAAGACTGGGAGCCTTTGTTTTTGACGCCAGCGCCCCAGCCAAAGTGAGCAGGAGCCTTAAAGACAGTGTGTTAAAGCAACTGGATGCGCCGAGTAAGGTACAGGTACCGGTAAAGGTACAGGTACAGGTACAGGTACAGCCTAAACTGGCGGCCCAGGCTCAACAAGGTGCTTTGGACCACGCTATACCCAAAAGTCTAAGGCAATTTATACCCAATAGTTTTGCCGATTTATCGTGGAAGCGCGTATCGCCTTCTATCAAGCAAGTGAATTTGTGTACCGATGGCAATGGTGCCCAAGTGGCGCTGTTGAGCATTAACCCCGGTGGAAAATCTGGCGTTCATACACATATGGGCGAAGAGATCACCATGATTCTGAAAGGCGCGTTTTCAGACGAGACGGGTATTTTTCAAAAGGGCGATTTTGTGTTGCGCGATTCGCGTCACAAACACAAACCTATCGCCACCAAAGACGGCGAATGCATTTGCTTAACGGTACTCGACGCTCCGATACAATTTACCGGCGTATTTACCCGCTGGCTAAACCCCTTGTTACGTCGTAGCTACGATGTGCCTAAAGGCCTTAGTGCATGAACTCCTCTGTCACGCCTCACAAGATACCGGTGGGCATCAGTGCGTGCCTGCTGGGTCATAAAGTGCGCTTTGACAGCGGCCACAAACAAAATGCCTATATTGTAAAAACGCTGGGAGACTACTTTGAGTTTAAAGAGCTCTGCCCAGAAGTAGACATTGGCTTGGGTATACCTAGAGAAACCATCCGTTTAGTTTCCGATGTACAACCAGATCAACAAGGGGTAATACCCGAGGGGAATATATGCTGTGTAGGCAGTAAAATCGAAAGTCTGGATGTAACCGAAAAGCTCAAAAGCTGTGCAAACAATCAAGTACACTGGCACAAAGACCTGTGATGCTACTTAGGAGCGTGCATGAAATAACGTCCGGAATTTACGAAGTGGCCGGTATCACGTTATAATTTAATTTCGCCAATACCTGATCAAAAACAATCGTCCCGGTGTCGTAAATTTCCTTACACGCCTTTTTTCCTGTTTCGTAAACTTTATCGATGATATTCGCAGTCACCTTTAGCCCTTGTTCCGTATGCGTATTTCC
>JBLHGN010000191.1:0-7191 GCA_047616325.1 Lentisphaeria bacterium | reverse complement strand
GGAAACCCCACTTCTCCCGGCAGAGTAACTGCCTGTGAAAATATCAGAAAAGAATGCGAACGTCGCCGAAAAGACGGGAATTTCGCCTGCTAGCCTGTTTTTAGCGATCTTAATGAGTCGCCAATTACAAAAAACCGCCCCTTAGAGGCGATTTTTTATGTGTAAATTTTACTGTGCTGGAGTGCTAGGCTGCAATATCGCCAACTGAGACTGTGCCTTTTGAGCCAGTTCCCCCCCCTGACTGGCCGCAGCAGAAAAATACTGTACTGCAGCGTCTTTGTTTCCTTGGGTCAGTTCAATTTCGCCAAGGTGATAAACCGCAATTTGAGTGGGTAAAAACTGCGTGCTCTTAAGTAAGTTTGCCTTTGCCTGCGCGGTTTTATTTTGCTTTTTCTGAATTAAACCCAAGCCGAGAAAACCAACGTAGTACTCAGGATTTTTTTGGGCCGCTTTGGCAAACGCTTGCGTCGCGTCGGCCTCTTTTTTAGCGGCCAGCAGCATTTGACCCTTGGTAGCATAAAACAGAGCCTCATCGGGTTGTTTTTTAATTGCGCTATCGAGCAAGCTCAGTGCCTGCGAGGTATTGTTGTCGCTCGCTGCCTTAAGGGCTTGCTGATGCTGTTGGTAAGCGGGATTATCTTTAATAATTTGGCCGATAGCTTTGAGGTAGCGAGCACGATTTCGAACGCCACCTGCGGGTGTGCTTTGAACGAGGGCCTTGTTTTTGTCTACGCGCTCTTGCGATGGGGGGTGGCTGGCAAACAGCGTATTCATCCACGAACTTTGTTTGCTGCCAGAAAGTTTCACAAATGTTTGTTGCAGCTCAACCGCCGCTTGTGGGTCATAGCCCGCCCTCACCATGTATTCTATGCCGTAGGCGTCCGACTCCAACTCTTGATCGCGGCCGTAGCGCGCGGACCACAAGCCGGCCGAAGTGTTCGCGCCCAAAGCCACAAGGTCGCCATAATCGGTATTTCGCGAAGCGACCGTTGCAACTTGTGTTCCCAGCCCCAGTAATATCGATTGGGTCATTTGATTGGCGCCGTGTTTGGCGGCCGCGTGTACAATTTCGTGTGATAGCACGGCGGCGAGTTGTGCCTCGTCGTCCAGTAGCAATAGAAGCCCACGGTTAACGGCTATCTTACCGCCGGGCAGCGCCCAGGCATTGGGCACATCATTATTTAACACGGTGAATTCAAAGGGGAGTTTTGAACGGTCACTAACCGCCGCCAGTTTTTGTCCCACTCCGTTTACATAGAGGCTCAGTTCTGGGTCGACAATATAACGCCCCCCTTGTTGTTGCTGGTAGGGAAGGTAGTTTTGAGTGCCAATGGCAATTTCCTGCGAGGCAGGTACCAGAGAAAACTCCTTTTTACCTGTTACCGGATTTACCGCACAGCCAGCAAAAACGATAAGCGGTAAAACAAGGCTGAGAATTCTAAGAGGGTGCATTTTGTGTTCCTTCGGGGTTGTTTGTGCAGTGAGCGCTATAAATCCGAACGCCAGAGATGCTATATTCTGCCGCACACGCGTTTATCAAGGCAAAGACTAATCTTTGGCTATTAAATCTCAACCGACATTATGGGATTGCGTTATGGTTTGCAACTCGCGTCGGATCAATTTCGCAAATCAAAACAGGAAAAAAAGTGACAGCATTAGACGTAATAGAATTATTCGCAGGAACCCGACCCGACGGCACTCCCGTTGTGGAGCGCCTGCAAGTTAGGGGTTTGGAAGACGAGAGTCTGCAACTGGTGAAGTCACCAGCCTTTATTCAAGGCATTGCCAGCGGAGACGTTATAAAACTGAACCGTGAAGACCAATCGTTTGAACTGTTAAAGCGTGCCGGCAATTTGTGCATTCGGGTGTTCGCCAAAAACGATATAGAGCAGCTGGCGCAAGACCTCACGCCTATTCTAGAAAAAATGGGCGGCGAACTGGATTTCGAAAACGAACGCATGTTGGTGTATACCATTCACGTAAGTTGTGGCTTTGCCGCCACTGAGCAGCAACTAAACGACCATGTTGGCGAAGACAGTGACAGTATCTGGTTTTACGGTAATGTTTACGACCCCAAAGACGGCCAGACGCCGCTCAATTGGTGGCAGGAAATTTTGGCTCCCCAATAATAAAACCCTTGCGGATGGTATCCAAAAGGGAATTAAAGACGAAGTGATTCGTCTATTGGTAAGTGCATTTCTTATGGTACCGCTGGATCTCTTGCGGGCTAAATTGTGACTATTATAAATGAGGGACACAGCGTGGCAATATTGCGGTCAGCATTAGCACTCGATACTTCATTGCCCTGGGCCTTTAGACTTGTGGGTTTTTTTGCTGTTTCGCTAGCGATTTCTGCGTGTAACGGCGGCTCAGATATTCACACATGGAAAGAAGGCGTGTTTCCTGAGAAAGACGTGTTCGCTGCAAACTGTGCCGAACCCCGCAGCGGTAGTAATCCCTTTGACAATAATCGACCCTATCCCGACCAGCCCGGTGAGATAGCCGACGAAAATTTTTGGTTGCGCTCTTGGACCCACGACCTCTACCTGTGGTACAGCGAAGTGGAAGACCAAGACCCCAACCTGTTTAACACCGCTGACTACTTCAAGGAACTAAAAACCAAGCAAAAAACCCCTTCGGGCAGCGACAAAGACAACTTCCATTTTAGCCAAGACACCTTCGACTACCTCAATACCACCGTCGCTGGAATAACCTTTGGTTATGGTTACCGTCTTACTGTAGGCAATACGTCTCCACCGAGAGAATTTCGCATCGCCGACGTTGTGCCTGGCTCGCCGGCGGACTTGGCGGGCATTCAACGGGGCATGTTAATCACTTCGATAGACGGCGCCGACATGATCAATGGCAATACGTCTGCCGAGATCGACACCTTATATAACGGTTTATCCCCCCCCGCCGTAGGAGAAACTCACACCTTTGGAATGCAGAGTGTTGGTGCAGATACCTCTGTCGAATTTCAGATTCAGTCGGCCAGCATTGAGTCTGTTCCGGTAAAAGATGTGAGCATTATAGAAACAGCCTCTGGGCCTGTGGGTTATATTCACTTCAATTCTCACATACGACCCTCAGAGGGCGGCCTTTTTGATGCGTTCAATCAATTGCGTGGCGTTTCGGACCTGGTGCTGGATTTACGCTACAACGGTGGCGGCCTGTTAGCCATTGCCGCCCAAGTGAGCTATATGATAGCTGGCGAAGACAACATAGATAACCAAAGCTTTTATGCCTTAACTTTTAACGATCAGCACCCCACTCAAGACCCCGTAACCGGTGCCACCCTGCGCCCCATACCCTTCTACGACGCGACCCTTGGCTTCGACGAGAGTTTAAGTGCAAGGCAGTCTTTACCATCCCTCAATCTGAGCCGTGTGTATGTACTTACTAGCAGCGGAACCTGCTCGGCCAGTGAAACAATAATGAACGGCTTACGTGGCATAGGCCTCGAAGTTATTCAAATTGGCGATACCACCTGCGGCAAGCCCTATGGCTTCTACCCCCAAGATAACTGCGGTACTACCTATTTTTCTGTGCAATTTGCCGGTGTTAATGCCGTCGGTTTTGGCGAATACGCCGATGGATTTTCCCCTGCCAATACACCCGGTGTGACCGGTACGATCATACCTGGCTGCTGGGTGGCCGACGACTTCACTCATGTGCTTGGCGACCCCGAAGAAGCGCTGCTGGCCGCAGCTTTGGGTCATATCGAAGATCAAAGCTGCCCGGCACTGCCGCCTTCGGTGAAGAATACCGCGCCGGCTCAAAACAGAAATAAAAGCGCTGAGGGCCAGCCGGCTAGTGGCGCTATTACTCTGCCCGGTAACCCCGGTCTTGAAAATTTAATTTTGGATGTTAAGCGCTAAAAATCGACTGCGCCACCAAGGAAACGAAGTAGGTGTGCGTCTAATCATCATGGCTACCTGAGAACATCTACAGCAATGGATGAAACCGAACTTATACGCACGGCACAGAGCGGAGACAGTGTCGCTTTTGAGCGCTTGCTCAATCTTCGCTACGACACCGTGTACCGCTTCGCCATGGGCTGGTGCGGGTGCCACGCCGACGCTGAAGATATAGCACAACTTGCCTGCATAAAACTGGCGCGCGGGCTGCACCAATTTAAGTTCGACGCCGCGTTCACCACCTGGCTATATCGCCTAGTCATCAACTGCGCGAAAGACTGGCAGCGCAGCCAGGGCCGTCACGCACAGACCGAGCAGGCAAACGATATGGCCGACAGGGATGGAACTCATCCCGAAGCTACCGCCGCAGACAACCCCGAGGCCCAGGTATATTTGCGCCAAATACTCAGCTGGGCCGAGCGCCTTGGCGAAGGTTTTAAAGAAACTCTGGTGCTGGTGTGTGGTGAGGGCCTCAGTCACGCCGAAGCCGCCCACATTCTGGATGTAAAAGAGAGCACCGTGTCGTGGCGCATTCATAACGTAAGACAAAAACTTAACCTTCTCGACAATGAAGAAGGGGACGCCCTATGAACGATAAAGATTTAGACAGTGTGTTTAGAGCAGGTGCCAAGGCCCCGGTAAACCCAGCTGCAAAACGGAAGGCTATAAGTGCCGCCATGGCCGCATTTGCTCAAGCCAATACTGCCGGTGCTGAAAGTGCGCCGACGGTTGCGTCTGACGTAGCAATAGATAGGTCTGGCTACGAACCCGCAATGCAGGCCACCGCAACACCTACAAAAACCGCCCAAGAAAAAAAATCACTCTTCCACCAAGGAAAGAACCTTATCTTCCGTCTTATCGGCACAACAAAGCCAAACGGCAGGAGAAGTGAGATGAACAATACAACAATGAAATGGGTTTATTCCTCTGTGGCCACGGCATCGCTAGTGATGTTCGCGATATTAATAGGCCTGCAAAAACCCAGAGTAAACGACGTAGGCTCTCTTCCAAAGACTGTGCCCCTTATTATCAGTGAGGATAAAAACTATGCCGGCCGAGCCCCAGAAACCACAAGCGGAAAAACAGATGTTGCTGCTGTAAACGTACCGAAACCTTCTATAGGGGCTATGGCTGACACGGCGGAAATGGAAGTGTTTGCGCAACAGGCGCCGGCAAGATTGAAGGAAGAGAAATATGCGGCGGAAGCTATAAGTAAACGTGCGAACAAAATGAGCCCGCGCGCGCTCGCGGACAAAAAAATAAAAGTGCAGGCTTATGTGCAATCGCAGGCAATGGCGGCTCCTGGTGTTGCAGCATTTCATCTTTCCAAACGCTCTATAGTGGCTGATGCGGATTTAGGTGGCGTTTTAACTCCCAGTCGGCAAGAGGGGAGCGACCGCTTTGAGCATACAGAGACCAACCCCGTAAAATTGGTGGCGAGTGAACCCGTTTCTACCTTTTCTATCGATGTGGATACCGCATCATACAGCTTTGTGCGGCGCCAACTTAATAGCGGTGTGTTACCGCAAAATGATGCCGTACGAGTGGAAGAAATGCTTAACTATTTCGACTACCAATACCCTGTACCGAAAGCGAAAAGCGAACCCTTTTCCACCACAGTAGCTGTTACCGATTCGCCTTGGAAAGCGGGTAATAAACTTCTTCACATCGGCATAAAAGGTTATCAGGTGGCCACGCGGCTACAGCCAAAATCCAACCTGGTATTTTTATTGGATGTGTCGGGTTCCATGTCTAGCCCAGACAAATTGCCATTGGTAAAACAGTCCATGAGTTTACTGTTAAGCCAACTAAAACCTGACGACACCGTGGCCATTGTTGTTTATGCGGGTGCTGCCGGCACAGTGCTGCCGCCCACGCCGGTCAGCCAAAAACAAACCATCATTAACGCCATGGAAAAGCTGCAAGCCGGCGGCGGCACTGCCGGTGCGCAAGGTATAGAGTTGGCCTACCAGCTGGCCGAAAACAACTTCGATAAAAATGCTGTGAACCGCATTATCTTGGCAACCGATGGCGATTTTAATGTGGGTATACGAAACCGCGATGAACTAAAAGGTTTGGTGGAGCGAAAGCGCGAAAAAGGCATATTTCTTTCGGTTTTAGGTTTTGGTCTCGGCAACTATCACGACCATATGATGCAAGTGTTGGCTCAGAACGGCAATGGTGTTGCCGCATACATAGACACCTTGAGCGAAGCACAAAAAGTATTGGTAAACGAGGCCACCTCGGCGCTTTTTCCCATAGCCAAAGACGTCAAAATTCAAGTGGAGTTTAACCCCGCCACCGTGGCTGAATATCGCCTAATAGGTTACGAAACGAGGCACCTAAATCGAGAAGATTTTAATAATGATAAAGTTGATGCGGGTGACATTGGTGCTGGCCACACCGTAACGGCTATTTATGAAATAAGCCCAGTAAACGCTGACTCTGCATTAATCGATCCTCCTCGCTACAGCGACACTTTGGATAAAAGTAAAAGCGACGTAAAAAATACCAGTACCGAATATGGCTTTTTAAAACTGCGTTACAAATTGCCCGATCAATCTGTGTCAAAATTGGTATCGCAGGTCATACCAAGTAGTAACTCCTTTGGCAAAATCGCGTCTGGTAAAATTTCGTCCAATAATCCAGTGTTAGAGCAAGAGATTAGCTTTGCCGCGGCGGTTGCTGGCTTTGCTCAATTGCTTACCGGTGGGCAATATACCGGTAGCTGGAACTACGACGATGCCATCGCACTGGCACTGGCAAATCGAGGCGATGATAATTTCGGTTACCGCAATGAATTTGTGCAATTAATTAGAAAAGCACAGGTAGCCCAGTAATATAATCAGATGGTATTAGCAGCGGTGTTCTTTAACCAAAGTGCCCGGGGAAATTAACCCTGGGTATTTTTATTTATAAGCGCCAATCCAACTACGTGATTACAATATTCTACGGTGGCAACGCTTCAACATCTTCCACTGTCTGAGCTCTGGGTAGTTCGGTAAATACTTCCTTCAGATGCTCATATAGATTGAGCTTATTCTTTTTTGCCGTCTCAACCAAACTGTACAGACTTGCACTTGCGTTTGCACCCGCCTGGCTAGCCGAGAATAACCAGTTTTTTCGATTATGTTTATCTGAACATAAGAGGAATTATGCGCACAACCTGATTATGTGCAGTTAGCGTCCCTTTACCTATTAAAAATAGTCTAAAGAAGCCATTCATCTCAACATAATATGTAATCTCCTTCATCATCTACCGGAGAGACACTAT
>JBLHGN010000190.1:0-7232 GCA_047616325.1 Lentisphaeria bacterium | reverse complement strand
CATGGGCTATTTATTCCAAGCAATAATCCGTAATGATCTTCGATTTCCACAACACTAATCCCCGCTAGTAATATTCTGATATTAACGGTATTTTACCCTGAATTCACACAGATCTACGAAGAACCATTTATTTTGATGCTGAAACTCAGCGCAAATTGTTTACCCGATACGCGGATATATTAAATAATAAAGGCTCTTTATTTATTGGGCATTCGGAGAGTTTGCATAATATATCAGATCGTTTTAAGTCTCTTGGCAAGACCATATACAAGCGAGGCTTTTAGATGGAGTCTCGTCAAAAGCTAATTTCCCACAGGATTAAGGGTTTTGAACACGTTAATCGTTACTGGGACCCCCGTATGGGCATCCCGGCGGCAAAAACACTTCCCCGTGAATGTTATGTCAGTAGAACCGGTGAAATGATTTTTACCATATTAGGTTCATGTATATCCGTATGTATTCGAGATAAAAAAATAGGTGTAGGGGGGCATGAATCATTTTATGCTTCCAATACAGTCAGAGTATTCAACAAATTAACGAAAAAGTGCGGTAAATTCGGCTCCATTTTATGGGAATTGGGCGATGGAATTTTTGATTAATAAAATTTTGAAACAAGGTGGCGTTAAAGATAGGTTCGAAATAAAATTATGGCTCCTCGCTATCAGGCATGGGTAATAGGGTTTAATCCCGCCCTAATTGCTTTACTGAGCGATCCCATATAATTGATCAGGGCTATCCCAACCTGACTGTGGATCACATGAGGTATAGCTGATGCATTATTGATCGCAGGCCATTAACGACGGGGCTTCTGAAGGAACAAGCAGCCTGGCTTAAGCAGTAAAAAATTGAGATAGGGGCAGAATCGATCAAAATATTGTCGCCGTCGGTTATCTAGTTCGATGGGAAATTGGACTTTAATCTACCCACATGAACCAGCGAGGAGCCAAAATTATTCGGTGGTGGAAAAGTACCTGCATCGATGACTCATATTGATATCGGGGCGAGAAACATAAGTTTTGTGCAAGAATACCTTAAACAGAAGGACTTGTCGGCTTCGGCCCAAGATGTGGGAAGTGACCATCCACGTAAGGTGCTCTACTTTCCCGATACTGGCGCAGTGAAGCTTCGAAGACTGAGAACGCAGGCGATTGACACTATTCAGCAGCGTGAAAGAGAATAACTCGAGTCTATGAAAATGCAAACGAGGCCGGTGACGTGGAGTTGTTTTAGGTAGTTGTACATGCTGTATTATTCCATTTTTGAACGTTTACTAGTAATTTTTTCGAACGGTACCTAATTTATGACAATTGATTTTGAACGAAAAATAAAAGTGTTAGTCGTGGATTACTCCGCACTTATTCGGGCGTTATTGACAGAAATTCTTGAATCGGACTCGCGCATAAACGTTGTCGCAGCGGCACAGGATGCATACGAAGCTCGGGAGTTAATTAAATAATTAAAAATTATCATCCTGATGTGTTGACTCTCGATATCGAAATTCCAAGAATAAACGGATTGTATTTTTAAAAAACTTAATGCGCTTACGCCCAATGCCGGTGGTGATGATTTCCACGTTAACCCAGGAGGGTGCCCCGGCAACCTTGGAGGCGTTTGAGCAGGGCGCTGTGGATTTTTTTGGCAAACCAAAAAGCGACTATACTGGGTCTTTAGAACATTACCGAGAGAGTATTATCGAGAAGGTGGTTTGTGCTGCCTTACTAGCGTAAGGCCGAAATTTGACCGGAATGTAGACAGCTCGATAAATGCTCAAGCAGAAATGAATACGCGCTTCGTAGCCAGAAAAGCATTAAAGAAAGATTTTGTTTGCGCTATTGGTGCTTCAACTGGAGGCACAGAAGCTATCAAAGAAGTTGTCAGTGCACTGCCAGTAAATGCACCTCCGGTGATAGTTGCTCAGCATATCCCTGAGACCTACAGTACATCTTTTGCAAAACGCCTCGATAGCCAATCATCGGTTACTGTTTATGAGGCTCAGCACAAGCAAAAAAATTGAACAAGGCGGTGTTTATATCGCTCCGGGGCACTCCCATCTACGAGTGGCAAAGCAGGGCCATTACTACGTCTGCAAGTTGGATAGGGGGAAACTGATTAATCGGCATCGGCATCGGCATCGGCCTTCGGTCGAGGCGCTTTTCGATTCTGTAACGGATGTTTACCACCTCAATACAATGGGGGTTTTACTGACAGGGACGGGCGCGGATGGTGCTGAGGCTTTGTTGCGAATGCGGGAGGCAAAGATGTTAACCGTAGCGCAAGATGAGAAGTCTAGCTTTGTCTGGGGCATGCCGTGTGCAGCCGTCAAGCTCGGGGCCGCTATTAATGTATTAGATTTAAACGATATTGTCGCAGCAATTTTGTTTGAAGCGTTTCAATAGCAGCTTTTTAGGCTATGCTTTACCTTGAAAGGGATATATATGCTTGCGCAACCGATGTCTTGCGTCGCAACAGGCTGTATACTTCCGTGGCATGGTGTTGTCACCATATTTTAATGTGTATTTCGAGCTATTTTAAATAGGTCTTACAGAAAAGGCTTAACGAGAATGAATTTATGATGTCGATAGTAAATAAGGAAACATCCATATGGCTATAACTTCCTCTTTATCTGAGTCGGGTGACATGCTCACCATCTCAATTGATGGGCGTTTTGACGCCTCTGCGTTAGAGCAGTTTAGGCGAACTTTTGAATCAGCAGACGCTAAAAACGTTGCTTCTTATGAAGTTGATCTTGCCAATACCGTACATCTTGATAGTTCGGCCTTGGGAATGTTACTGGTTCTGCGTGACCATGCCGGCGGCGATAAGGCTGATATTAAGATTGTTAACTGTTCAGCCGAAGTGAAGAAAATTTTCACTATTTCTAGCTTCGAACAGCTGTTTACTATTCATTAGTTTTTCAGTTATACAGCCAGCCGCCTAGCGGTACTGGCTTGCGTCTGGCAAAAAAATGACAGCAGCGGCTGTTGTCGTGGCGCATGCTATTTTAATCCTTAGAACCGCATGTTCTAGCACCGCACGTAAAACTCAGATGTCTAAACGTGTATTTTTAACGATCGAAATAATGAGTGTTCAAGAGGTTGGAGCGTCGTAATGTGGTTATAGCAGTAGATACAGCGAATACGACAGAAGAGCCGGAAATACTCACGATTTTGGTTGCTGATGATTCAGCAACAGAACGTTTAATTCTTGAAGCTATCGTCACCAGGGCAGGGCATAAGGTGGTGGGCGTCAGTGACGGTCAGCAAGCTATCGCCGCGTTTGAAGAACATTCACCCGACGTTGTGTTGCTTGACGTATTAATGCCCGTGATGGGAGGGATAGAAGCGGCTAAGTACATTCGTGGCATCTCGCCTAACGACCTGGTTCCCATCATATTTCTCACTTCTCTCACAGATCAAGAATCTCTGGTGGAGTGTTTGGAATCTGGTGGCGATGATTTTATCCCCAAGCCCTACAATCAAACCGTTCTTAAGTCGAAACTTAAATCATTCGGCCGCCTGCGTCGTATGCACAGCACTTTGTTAAAGCAAAAGGAGCTAATACAAGAAAACAATCGCCATCTTATTCAAGAGCAAACCGTAGCCAAGCAGGTGTTCGACAAGATAGCCCACACGGGTTGCCTCGATTTAGCCAAAATTCGGCATTATATGTCGCCGCTGGCGGTATTTAACGGTGATGTTCTCGTGTCTGAAGTGAGCCCCAATGGCAATATTATGGTTTTATTGGGTGATTTTACCGGCCATGGCTTGCCGGCAGCTATTGGATCAATGCCTCTCGCATCCACTTTTTATGGCATGGTGCGCAAGGGCTTTAATATGTCGGATATCCTGCGTGAAATAAACCAGAAGCTCAATGATATTTTACCCGTCGGATTTTTCTGTTGTGCAATATGTGTCGAAATCAACTTTAAAGAACGTCGTTTAAAAGTGTGGAACGGCGGTTTGCCCGAGGCGTTTTTGTATCGGACTGGCAGTGGTGAATACGAGCTATTGGGTTCAAAAAATCTACCTTTGGGGGTAATGCCCAATAAAAACTTTGTTGGCAATTGTGAGCAGCTTCAGCTAGACGAAGGTGATCGCTTATTTATGTGGTCCGATGGTGCTTTTGAGGCGCGTAATCGCGCCGGTGAAATGTTTGGCGAGGAGCGCCTGCACCATATTCTCTACGAGGAAAAAGGTAAAGTCGATATTTTTGATTCCATTCTATGTAAGGTTCAAAAGCATATTGGCTCGACTGAAAAAGACGATGATATGTCGCTCGTTGAAATTGAAATGCACGACATTGATATCGTGAATGAGGTGGCTCACGTAAGTGAAAGAAAGCAGGGTAGTTTGGCTGATTGGCATATGAGTTTCGATTTGCCAGAGTCGAGTCTACGGGAGTTTGATCCATTGCCGCTACTTATGAATATTATTTCTGAGGTGCCCGGTCTACGGCAGCACCGAACGCCCTTATATACTGTGCTGGCGGAGCTTTACACCAATGCCTTGGAACACGGAGTTTTGAGCTTGTCGTCAGAGCTCAAGTCTACCCCCGACGGTTTTGCTATCTATTATGATGAGCGCAAGAAGCGTCTGGCCACGCTTGAAAAAGGTAAAGTGAGTTTCTTTTTTTCGCATTTCGCCGATACCGATGGAGGGCTACTGAACATTCGCATCGTCGACTCGGGGAAGGGTTTCGACATAGTTAAACGAAACGCAGAGAATGCTGCCGTGTCTAGTATTCCCTGTGACCTGAACGATTATTTTGGGCGCGGTTTAAAAATTATTAGCAATTTATGTCAATCACTTAGTATCGATGAGCCCGGCAATGTGGTGACGGTGAGCTATCGTTGGGATCATGAAGACTAGGTTTTTATTTTCTGGAGATTAATGAAAGTGACAAGTCAGCTTATCGATGCTGAAAATTTGGATATGCTCAAAGGTTTGCTTGGTGACAGGTTTAATGAATTGATTGAAACCTATTTGGCTGATTCCGAAGCGCGGATGAATAAGTTGCGCACAGCAATATGCGAAGGTGACCTGAACGCCGTAATGCATCAGGCCCACGGGCTAAAAGGCAGCAGCCGCAATATCGGCGCCAATTCCTTCGCTGATCTTTGTCACACTTTGGAATCTCAGGCCCGTGTAGAGTTAATCGAGGCTGAGCAGCAACAATTGGCCGCATTGGAGACAAGTTTTGCCGCTGTTTCTGAGGCTTTGTCCCTTTACCAGTAGTGTAAATGCCTTCGTTCTGTTTTAGAAGACGCGTCTAATTACCGGAATATAGAGCCGATGTATTTTTTTTACGCCTTTTATCGCCTTTACGTCTACCATATTTCCTTAAGCTTCTTCATACTTCATAGTGGCACAGCCGTTGCATTAAGTAATGCTACTTAGATTCTATCAATAAGCGCACTGCTTTGAGATGCCGTTAGCGCATGGTTATGGGAGAGCCTTATCGATTCTCACAGATGTGTGAATTGGTTTTTACGAAATAATTAGCCTTCTTTATTACTCTTTTTCCGCTTAGGGGAATTGCATGAGTACATTGTTGCCTGCGCACCAATCTTTTATTGATTTTCAGCCCGCGTCACCCGAAACCCGTTCCAAGAAACCAACGCAGGCATACGAAAAACAAGAAAAATTTAGTGCAGCGCTCGAACACCAAAAAAATAAACTCAATGCGAAACAATCGCATAAAGAGTCGAGGCGAGATGAGATAAATCAAAAACGTCACGCCGAACATTCTCGCCATGCAGAGCGAGATATTTCATCACGCGATGATCGCGGCAATAGAAATGATCGTTCCACTAGAAATGACCGCACCAATAGAGATGAAGCAAAATCTGTAAACGAGGGTCGCACGCCTAATCATCACAATAAGATAGATAGGCAAAACAAGATTCAAAAGGCTGACGACTCTGTAAAAAAAAATAACGTTTCTTCTAGCTTCGATACATATGAAGGGGCTCCTATCGACACAGTGGCAGAATCAAAAGATACCGCTTCTCAAAATGTGGCAAGTGATGGTGTAATCGCTGATGAAAAAGTTAGCGCACATTTTCGGGTTATCGATTACTCCGAAAAACAACCAGAAATACAATTTCTTCAATTTTCCGACAGCGACTTTGGTTACGGCAACAAAGGTAATCTAGCGATTGATATAGGCTCGAATACAACCACGGACGACATAGATTATTTGGCTCTGCGAGCCGATGCCAACATGCTGTCAGAGGTGGCAGATACAAGCGCAGTCGCTGCTGGGGGAATCTTGAGTGCTGAATTGCCGCAAGCTGTTACCGGGAAGATCATGCCGAATTTGCAGACGGAGCAATCCACTATTTCCGTTCTGGGCTTTGAAAAAACATCTGATATATCGGCGGAACTTGCGGGTGTTGCAAGCACCTTGAATCTCTCTGATTTGCCTACGAAAAAATTAGTCTCAGAAACTATAGCCGCTGTAGAAACGCCTCACCCGTATACCAAACCTACTTCTTATCTGGGCGGCATTCCTATACCTCAATCGTTTGATAATAGTGGGTCGTTAAATACACAGATGACCCCCGCTTTATCAGAAAAATCAATTGTAGATGTAACCTTAGATACTGCAGAGGTGTTAGTGCCCGCCAAGTTGTCTCAGAGGCAAATCCAAACCCTAGGTCAAAACCAAACTCCGTTTTCTGGTCAGTTTGGGGTGTTGGGTATTAGTGACAGTCAGATGTCATCGCTTAATAGCGACAATTCTCAAGTTAACGCGTCGTTGTTATCTTTAGCTCAGGGCTTACAAGTTACAAGTAAACCGTCTCTGCCAAATAGCAATACAGTGGTGCCCGATGCCCAGTTAATGCTTAACCGTTTTAACGCTGAACATACGAGTCAAAGTAGGGTGTTCGATACAGCGCTGTTTCAAAACATGGCTGATGGCGGCTCCGAATCAATTAAGGGAGGAATGGCCGAGCGTATTGTATCGCCGGTCAACTACACCCAAATGGGACTGCCACAGCAATCCGCAACGGGAAGAGTGCAAATACCGGTCAATATAACCTTTGGTCATCCGGAGTGGGGCACCATGATGGCTGAGCGCACGGCGATGATTACTGCGCAAAATATAAAATTTGCTGATATCCAACTAGACCCACCCGAACTCGGACCTATGCAAGTCAAAGTGTCGGTAAACCAAGACCAGGCAAGCGTGACATTTGTGTCGGCCAATGCTCAGGTACGAGATGCCTT
>JBLHGN010000189.1:0-7240 GCA_047616325.1 Lentisphaeria bacterium | reverse complement strand
ATAGGTCGTCGTCGTTTAATACCCCATCGCCATCTCGATCGTCGTCTAGCGCATCAGGAATGCCATCGTCATCTAGATCAGAAGGAGTATCTGTTGGGTCGTAGGGGTCGGTTCCTAAGGTTATTTCGTCATCGTTATTGATACCATCGCCATCAATGTCTAGGTCAGCATTGTCTCCTATGCCGTCGCCGTCTATATCACTCGTTTCTGCGGCGTTGTCTGGTATTTAAGCGGGTGCCTGTCCTTTTTATCGAGTCATCTTCATATTTGGCGCTTTCTTGAGCATTTTCTCACGCAATCTAGTACTATCAGATCGCTGACGGCGGAAATGCCCCCGTAGTTTGACTAATAATATAAATACTCATTTCCTGGATACTAGTGGCGCAATGAATGATTCAAATGACCAACAGTTCAGCGAGGAGGAAGTAAGCCTTGCTGAACTTCAAATACAAGAGCGAACAAAGCGAATTGAGTACTTCACAACGGAGTACACAATCGAGCTCCTCGCTCAAAAAGTGCACAACGGAGATTACATAGTCCCTGATTACCAGAGGGAGTTCACGTGGGAAGAAGAGAGGAAGTGGCGCTTTGTTGAATCGATTCTAATGGGTTTACCTATTCCGTTTTTCTTTTTTTGGGAAGACTCTGAAACGGGAAAATTGGAGATTGTAGATGGCTCCCAAAGGCTTAGAACAATAGAAGAGTTTCTTTACGACGACCTAGAGCTGGGTGTATTAGATAAGCTGCCTGCGCTTGAGGGGTTTAAGTTCAGTGACTTACCTGAATCGAGACAGCGAAAAGTTAAAAATAGATCAATTCGGGGAATAGTTCTTAGTGAGCATACTGACGCTGAAGCTCGAATAGATTTATTTGAGCGAATAAACACAGGAAGTAAAGCGGCTAACAAAGCTGAGATAAGGAGAGGGGCGCTCAGGGGGCCATTCCTTGATCTTGTAATAGAGCTTGCTCAGAATGACCGGTTTATAGCACTAGCCCCTGTAAGCTTGAAACAGTTGAAAGAAAGAGAGAGAGAGGAGCTGGTGACACGATTTTTTGCATATGGAGATGGACTGGATGATTATGCGGATGAAGTTTCTCCTTTCCTGTTTGCGTATTCTCGACACATGAACAAAGCATTTTCTGAAGATCCAAAGCTAATAGGTGAGTATAGATCTAGGTTTAATGACACCATGGACTTTATTGCTAATACATTTATTATGGGTTTCCGGCGTACGGAAAAAGGTAAGGTAAGTCCTCGTTCAAGATTCGAGTCTATTGCTATAGGTAGTTACTATGCGAAGGTGAAAAACCCAAGTATCACAGTGAGTAGAGACAGTGTGGCTAGCTGGATAGATACAGAAGAGTTTAGAAAAGTTATAGGCGCGGATGGAGCAAATGCCATTGCTAGATTGAAAGGGCGCATTGAGTATGTAAGAAATAAACTGCTGGATACTGCAGAAAAATGAAGGATGTAACTAGCACTTTTAACGAGAGAGTTGAAGAAATCGAACAGTATTTAGAGTTGGTCGGCGCGGTCGAGAGAGGTGTTCAAATGGGTGCACCTCTGATTGGAACTAAAGATAAGCGTATAACCGTAACCCAGCAACGGATACTTTATTCGAGTTCTTATCTACACCTTTATAATTTAGTCGAGGCAACAATTTCGCTATGTATCGCTGCTATTGAAAAGGCAGCTTCGTTAAGTGGAAGATTATCCGCATCTAACCTTTCAGAAAAAATGAGGAGAGAATGGACAAGGACGTTAGCTAGAACTCATGTCCAATTAAATCCCGAGAAAAGGCTGGATAGTGCCGTAGAGCTATGCGATCACATTGTCGGGATGCTTCCAGTTAACCTTAGTATTGATAAGGAAGGCGGCGGCAATTGGGATGATGAGAAAATTTTTGAGTTTACTAAACGATTGGGTGTAGATTTAAATATAAGTGATGCTGGAAATAGAGCGGCCAAAAAATTGATTAGAGATAACATGGGGGCTTTAAAGCTGATTAAATCGCTCCGAAATAAACTTGCTCATGGCGAGATATCATTTGGTGAATGTGGAGATGGTCTTACAGAATCTGAATTAACTAACCTTAAAGACGATACCGTATGCTATTTAAGAGAAATAATTGATAGTTTTTCTGACTATATTGACCAAGAAAAATATCTTTCAAAGGCAGTAGTTGGGGAGTAAGGTTATTACTAAGTCACGTATGAAAAAATCAGATAAAAAGCAAAAAATAAAGCCTACGATAGCCTGCGTCGATTTGTTTTGTGGTGCAGGTGGCTTAACTCATGGTTTATTGCAAGGTGGTGTTGATGTTCGTGCAGGGATAGATATTGATCCTGCCAGTAAATATCCATATGAGGAAAATAACAATAGTCTGTTTTTAGAGAAAAACATTAAGCACCTCAGTGCAACTGAAATTAAGAGTTATTTTGAAGGTGCAGATTATTGCCTACTTGCTGGATGCGCGCCGTGTCAGCCTTTCTCTACTTATTCGCAGGGTAAGAGAGAGCTTGACGGTGGAAAATGGTCGTTGCTGAAATCATTTGGAAAGTTGGTGGGTGAATTAAAGCCTGATTTTGTGACTATGGAGAATGTTCCGCAATTATCAAATCATCCAGTTTATAAGTCGTTCCTAAAAAATTTGGACGGTTACCATACCTGGGTTGGGACTGTGCAGTGTCCTCAATATGGTATTCCTCAAACGAGAAAGCGCTTCGTATTGCTGGCATCAAGGCTGGGACCGATAGATCTCCTGGCTCCGACTCATGATGAGGATAGCTTCGTGTCTGTTAAAGATGCAATAGGAGCTTTACCTAAGATTAAGGCTGGAGGCACTTCAGGTAAAGATGCTCTCCACACTGCTCCAAAACTGAGCGAACTTAATATGCGTAGGATTAAGCAGTCTAAGCCTGGGGGAACGTGGCGTGATTGGGATGATGAGTTAGTTGCTGAATGCCACAAGAAACTAACAGGTGCGACTTTTCCATCAGTTTATGGGCGGATGATTTGGGGGAAACCTGCACCAACGATAACAACGCAGTGTTTTGGATATGGAAATGGTAGATTTGGACATCCAGTGCAAAATAGAGCAATATCTTTGCGTGAAGCAGCAATTTTTCAGACGTTTCCAGAGACTTATAAATTTATCCCCAAAGGTGATAAACCACGGTTTAGTACGCTTGGAAGGCTCATAGGAAACGCAGTCCCTGTGAGGCTTGGGGAAGTGATTGCAGAAAGTTTTTTTCTTCATCTGCGTAACGTGGCTTAAGTTAAGCGAAAGTAAAGAATTACAGGATCATCTCAGACACTGTTTAATATTGCGTGAGACGTAGCACCATCAATTTGAGTCATCAAAAATTAACCTTCAGCCATTCTTCATAGCGGTTAACTGCGACAACATATACCCTGTCCTGTGCGAATGAATAATTGCCATACTTGGTCCGCCGTGCCAACCTGGAAAGACATCACTTTGATTGTTCACTGTTAAATACCCGACACTCCCATCCGATACAGTCACAGCATCACCTGAACGACTTCCTGTTGGGTTTGTGTGGTTCATTTCTTCTAAACGCTGCTTAAATGCAGGCCAAGAATTTTGAAATCCTGTCGTGGTAAGAAACTCGTCAACTGATGTAAGGTGCGTCGTATAAATAGGTTTTCGGTTGGGATTGCTATTTTTCAGCAAAAGGCAAGACCTGATACCGCTTGCTTTATCTTTCTTTTCTGTTTTACTCTCGCAGGTGACAACATGACACTTAACCCCTTTCTATCATTGCTGTTATTCGCGACTAAAAATCGAATGATTTAGCTGCTTTATTTTTTTCGGGAGTTTCGATTCCCATCGATTAATCATAGCCTCACAAGCTTCTTCATCCCCTTCAACTGACCCTGTCTCCGTATATTTATCACGGTTATTGAGAACGTAGACATTTGTATCGCCATAATCCCCATGCAGCGCGCCATACAATTCAATGCGTGAAGGATCACCAAATTCAATGATTGAATCAAGGATATCCATCCAAATTACACCCGATGTATGGATTGCCCGGCCTACGGGTAGTATCTCCCCCTCCGTTACAAATGCTTTATTTTCCAGGCTGGCGACATATTCATTCACGTCTTCAAATTTTTTGCCTGGACACGAATACTCATAAAACTCTTTAATCGTTTCCCATGAGATCTCACTTGCTTCTTCATAAAACTTTTCAAGTAAGGTCGCTGGAGCAATCAAAACAAAACCACCATCAACTTCGCTCATTATTTATTCCTCACAGATTTAATCATCACCTTCTTCAAGTACGCGCGCTACGAAGCTGTCGTATTCTGGGTATCGATCTTTGGCCGCTTCAAACATCGCAAAAAACTGCTTGGCCACATTTATTCGCTCATCGTAATAGGCATCGCCTGTAATCGGTTTGTGAGACCAAAGAATGATTTTTCTAACCGAATTTTTTAGGGCCCTTATTCTTACATTTGATTTAGGTGGAATAGTCTCATGTAAATATTTTTTCGAATCATAGACCCTTTGGTCTATATGTTTTGGTACATCCTCTAAAAACTCTGGAATAAATCGGATATAACCGCCTCTAGTATCTTCGCCTTTTTCAGCGTCTAACCAGAAAGCCAAATTACGTCCGCATGTCCCCATTACTTTGTTTGCATCAAGTGGTTCCATTGGTTCTTCGGTATTTATATTGAGTTTCAATATTGTGGCTGGCGTCCATTTCTTGCCAAATAAGGCTTCCACATAATAAGCATCATCTTCTGGCTCCTGAAAATACCCACTGCCTCCAGCTAGCATTCCTGATTGCAGCATATCTATATCTACCAGTGAAAGTGGCTTATTAACAAACTGGTCAAAATAACGTTGCCACCCGTCGAGATCACGTTCTGGTAAGTATGCCAAATTTGTAGTGTAATCTCCGCTTTCACTTCGCCATTCGCCGTCAGGGCCATTAAAAAAGTAGTTTTTTTCCTTGAGCAAGGATGCTTTATCGCGGCCCTCCAATATATCTCTTTTTTCAAGCTGCGCCCATTGTTCCACTCTATTGGTTTTAAACTGATACATTTCGATCCTCTATTTAATCTTCTAACTGTTCAAATATTTCATCCGTTGTTGTCAACTCAGAAAGGATTTCTGAGCCACCACTTTCAAGTGCCGTTTTAACTTCTGAAATGGGTCCACAGTGACTCACGGCGCCATTCATAGCACTTGCCGTTGCAACACTACCGAGCTCTTTTAAATACTTTGCCGTATCTTTAAACGTGCCAGCAAGTGGTTCTTTCTTGAGATACCACTTAATAGAGTTTGTTACACTTATACCACCTAAATCAACATTTTTAGACTTTATCGTATTATTTGCTTTTTTAACTGTAAAGGTGTCAAAACACCACTTAAAGTCCCTTAACTGATACGCCTGGTCCGGTATATTGTTTGGTGAATCTTCTTTAATCCTATTCCAGCTCGCACCTACAATCTTGGCGGCTCTATCTATCACAAACTGGCGATGCTCTTTGCTCTTCGTAATTGCGGTTGTCGCGCCAGTTAGCTTCCACTTTTCAAAATTATTTGTGGCCGGCTCTTTAGGTTTTTGTGCGCTTTTCCAGGCAAAACTCTTTAGTTCAATCCAGTCCTCTTCGTTATTTGCATTTGCCAGCACAATATCGATGACTCTGTGCCTTTTAAAGGCTGGTTTAGTTTGAGAAAGTAGGCGGAGCGCCACTCCACTTTGAAAATTTAGCAGTTCACGAGCGTCATCTACAGCCTTTTCATCTTTATAAAAAGGCACCCAGCGCTCAGCCTCAACATTTTTGACCCGTAGCGGTGACCCGGCTCTATAAAGGGCCTGATATTTTGCTAACTGAAGTATATGATACACGCCGCCATTAGGCGCGCCAGCAATAGCTTTTGAGGCTGAGGCTATCGCTCTATACACGCCAGCGCGATTAGTTTTTCCTGTCAATCCAATCCCATTACACCCAAGTATTTCACTATCCGATTGATAATCTGGATCTGGATCAGTCGGCGGGGATTCTGGATCGTCTAATGCCCTACCACAGGTGTTTTCATACTCAACAACAGCAAGGGCAGCAACAATTAACAAAGGGTGGTGGCGTTTATTTTTCCCACTCATTAAATTCTTTATTCCTTGAGCGCTTAGACGACCCTTTAAGGCTGACGCAACACTCGCCACTTCAAAATGATGAATTTTATGCCGTATTGCTTTTAGGCTGCCGCCTTTCACATATTGCGTGAGCGCTTTAATACCATCCGGCAAATCCAAGGCACCTTTCTTAGTCAGTCGCCCTTTTAGTTTTTTAAGCAAGGTACCCGCTGCACTTGCCCCTATACGACTAATGATACTACCAGTCGGTGCAGCGTAGGCTTGTTCAAACATAAACGATAGTGGCAAGGAATTTACCTTTGCCAGGGTAGCCCCGGCAAACGGGTCCACTTTCGGAACCTCGCCGGCCCCTTCCCAGCCGTCGGTAGGTAGTGCCAAAAAGTCCACCCAGCTTAATACATCATCGGCGCTATCAATTGAGCTAATTAAAAACTTTAGACCTTCGCGAGAATCTTCATCATTATACATCTGCGCCCCCACCACCATAAACGGCAATAGGTTCCACAGCGTATCAAACTCCCCTTTTTTCGCTTTTTTCAACACCCGACTTAACGACACGGCAAAATAGCGCATAAATTTTGGGTTAACTGAACGCAAGGCCCTTGTCATGGCTCTCAAGGGCTTCACAAATAACTTTAACGGCTTTGCCGGTGGAAATATGGTAACGACATCCACTAAGGCAATAATAAATTCGTCGGCTTGAAATTCACCATCACCAATCCCCATCAAATAGCCTAGCTGCTCAAATACAATCACGAAACTTTCAATCGGTAATATCCAATTTAATAAGCCCCAACCAAACGAGCTCGATTCTTGGGCGTGGGCTTGGGAAAATAAACTGAAATTAACGTTAACATTTGAGACCAAGCCGCTTGTTGAGCCGTAATTCTCCAAGGCTGCCATATCAATGGGTGGTGTATCTTGAGCTATGGTCGTGACGTATTGGCCAGCCAATTGCGCAAAACCATCTTCAGACAGAATAGAGATGTATTCACGAATATTATCGCTATAAATCGAAATACGCTGCAGCGCTAAGGCTCCGCCCTGCTCGTGCATGCGACCTTGGCTGAGAACTAAAACATCGCTCACGCCTTCTGCGCCTACA
>JBLHGN010000188.1:0-7245 GCA_047616325.1 Lentisphaeria bacterium | reverse complement strand
TTGTAAGCCGTTTTGCTATTCATCTTTATCTAGTTTAAGTTCCCTATGCCACCCATTATCTATATCCACGGTTTTCTCAGTTCACCCTTATCTTTTAAGGCGCAGGCAACACAAAAATGGCTGCAAGAAAATTATTCGAATGTTGACTTTTACTGCCCGCAATTATCGTCCTACCCCGCTCAGGCAAAAGCCCAGCTGGATGAGCTATGCGACCAGCTGGGCCACAGTTCTGCCGCGCTAATTGGCAGCTCTTTGGGGGGCTTTTGGGCGACTTATTTAATTGAGATGGGGCGCGTTAACAGAGCCGTGCTTATTAATCCGGCGGTACTGCCGCACACGCGTTTTAATGAATATATCGGCGCGCGGTTAAAAAATTATTATTCCGACGAAATCACGCTCCTAAGTGAAGAAGATCTCGCTCTGTTGCAGTCGCTTGATTGTGCTGCCATTAAGTGCCCAGAAAAATACTGGCTAATGGCGCAAACCGGCGATGAGACGCTGGACTATCGCATGGCGGTGGAAAAATACAAAGATTGCAAGCAGTTAGTTGAGTCTGGTGGCAGCCACACCTTTGACGGTTATCAAAACTGGCTGCCGGAAATTGCCAAATTTTTAGAGTTGTAAACCCATCGTGCCTATCTAATTGTTTTTTCACGCTTTATCACCAGCACGCCCAGTGCAACAAAAAACGCTGTAAGTGCCAGAGATATCAAGCTTGCAATCATCGCGTACGCGAGTGACACGGAGTCGCCGCTGATCACATCCACAAATAAAGCCGTGGGGCCGAGAATGGGTACAAACATTTGCCACAACTCTGCGCTGCTGGAATTAAAGGCTAAATACATTCCCGGAGCCATGGGTAACATAATAATTAAGCCATTGTAAGATTGTGCGTCTTTGAATGATCGTGCGACAAAGCTCACCAGTAATTGCAGTGCTGAGGCGAGGCAAATAATCGGAATTAAAATAATCGCTATTATAAAAAATGAGCCAAAGCCAAGTTCCAGGCGAATTCCTAGTTCCGCCAATGGCGCATGATTAACAGCGACGAATTGCAGTGCAACACCCGCCAGAGTGATGATAAAGGTTACCGCGATACAGGACGTCCATTTCCCCAAAAAAATGCAGGTGTGCGACACAGGATTAATTAACAAAGGCTCCAGAGATTTTCGCTCGCGTTCACCTGCAGCCATATCCGAGGCCATGCCAATGCCCGAAGCAAAGGCAATCAAAATCATAAACATGGGCAGGCTGCCCAAAATTTTTGCCGCCACACGCTGGTCGCTTGTGACATTAATGTTGTTGATGGAGACAGGGTTCGCCACCGTCGGGCTAACATTGCGCGTGATCAAGCGCAGCGAGGCGATGTTCATCGACCACTGTGAAATTAACATTCTTACGCGGTTAACTTTCGGTTGTGAATCGCTGCGCGAATGGTCGGATAATAAATCCATTTGCGCACTGCGCTGCGCGCGAAATTGCTCGTCAAATTGCGCTGGAATTATCAGTACCATGTCCCACTTCTGCGCTCGGATAGCTGCACTGGGGTCTGCTGGTCCTTCGACTACATTCACGCCGGCTTCATTTAACCAGGCCACCAGAGGTTTGGCGTGTTCGCTGCCTGAAATGGGTAAGGTGATGTCTATGCTTTGCGACTGCAGGGATGCGATAAAGTGCATGGAGCCGTAACTGACCGCGGCAAAAAGTATCGGCATCAAAAAGGCAGTGGCCAGTGATTTACTGTCTCGAATAGCATCGAGAATTTCTTTGTTAACAATGGCAAAATAGGGTTTATATATCATTGTTCGCCTCTTTTTTATTTGCCTTGTCGAAAGCATTTTGAGTAACTTTGTTGTGAACGAAGTCACTCGGTCTGTGCTCTTCGTTGGCGTAGGCAAAATGCACAAAGGCGTCTTCAAGTGTTGGCGTATTGGCTTTGGCGATAACTTCTGTTAAGGGGCCGTCTATAAGCATTTTGCCGTGGGCAATAATACCCACGCGGTCGCACACATTTGCCACCTCGTGCATTAAGTGGCTGGAGAAAATCACACACTTTCCCTCGGCTTTAAGACGCAATAAAAGTTCGCGTACGGCGCGTGTTGTGAGTACATCTAGGCCGTTAGTGGGTTCGTCCAGCAGTACGTAGTCGGGGTTGTGTACGATGGCGCGCGCGAGGCTCACCTTCATACGCTCACCCTGGGAGAAACCCGCCGTGCGGCGATCGATGATAGCCGACATGTCGAGAATGTCCACAAAGCGCTCTATGCTCTGCTCTATGGTGTTTTTGTCTACGCCTTGCAGTTCGCCAAAGTAACGAATATTTTCCCGAGCGGTTAAGCGCGTATATAAACTGCCGCCGTCCGGCAGTACGCCCATGCGTTTTTGTACGGCGAGGGTATTGTCGCTGACGTTTAAACCGTCGACGTGCAAATGGCCGCGACTTGGCGAAAATAAACCGTAAAGCATGCGCAGCGTGGTGGTTTTACCCGCGCCATTGGGGCCGAGTAAGCCGTATATCTCTCCTCGGTGGGCGCTAAAACTCACATCGTCTACGGCCACTACCTCGCCAAAGGTTTTGTGAATATTCTTTATTTCAATCATGGCTGCTTTGCCCCCTGTCCATTGGTGGGGGCATTAGTGAGCAAATTTGAGGGCGCAGTAGAGGCTGCAGTAGAAAGCTCAGTCGAAGGCTGGCTGGAAACATCACTTAGATTGGGTCCGGCTGTGTCTATAAAGTAGGCGCGCTCGTTAATATCAGCGACACACTCGCTGTCCAATGGTATTGCCAGCGGGGCGTCATAAAATTGCTCGATGATATTCGGCATACAACCCAAACCCGAGACGTTGTGGTGGCCACCGGGTACCACAATATGTTGGCTGTTGGGGAGATAGCGTTGCGCCTCCTCAGCCCAGTGTGGCGGTGTCACCGGGTCCAAACCGCCAGACAGTAACAGTGTGGGAACATGGCGCACGGCGGCAGTAAAATAGTCGGGTGCCAAGTGGCCCTTTGGAAAGGCCGCGCACATTTCATTAAACAGGCCAATATCTGTTGCCCTCAATAGGAGCTCTGAGGCGTTGACATCATCTTCGGTGCGGTCTGCTTCTAGTGCAAGCCTATTAAACTGAAAATCTTCTGCACACATTACCGTGGCCTGCATGCCCACGCTCATACTAGTCATATTGTCCTGCCCTAGCGATTGCATGGCGAATAGTTGCGAAAAATCATCCTGGCTTGCCTTGTGTATGGCAAGAGGAATAATTGCCGAAAAGTCACGTACGTAGAGGCAAAACTGAACCCAGCTTGAAACCACCGAAGCATCGATGTAAACGTCGTAAGCCTGCTGCGTGCGCGGATGGCGCAATGTGCGAGTGATGGGCTCCGCTGCCAGCGCTTTAACGAGTTTGCGCCAATGGCGTTCTAGTTCTGGAAAGGCACTGTTGCAGGGCTGGTGCTGTGCGCAGTTGTTAAATATTTTTTGCAGGGCTCGGCTGCCATCGGCATCGACGTGGTGGGGCAAATTAAGGCTAACAGGGGCTACGCCATCCATTACCACACTGTGCAAGCTGTTGGGAAAACTGCGCAAATATTCCAATTCTACCCGCGTGCCGTAAGAGCCACCCCACAGACTAATTATGGGGTAGCCCAGGGCCACTCTCACCTGCTCTAAGTCCTTTACGGCATAGGGCGTGGTATAAAACTTTAACTCAGCATCATAGCTTTCGATGCACTTTTTCTGTGCAATTAGCGCCAGTTTCCCCGCTTCTTCTGGCGCGAGTTGAGCGTATTCATAGGGATCAAATTCGCAATTAAGCGGGTTAGATGCGCCTGTGCCTCGCTGGTCGACGAAAACCAGATCGCGCTCTTTAAGCAGAGCATGGAATTGCTGGCGCATATTTTCGGCCAGCTCCGTTGAGGCCTGCCCCGGTCCACCGGCAATAAAAAATACAGGGGCTTTGTCTGTGTCTTTAATAGCCGGTAGGCGCACTACGTGCACGGCAATTTTTCGCCCTTGGGGATTGTCTGGGTTTTCTGCCACCGTCAATTCGCCGCATTCCGCACCGAACACCGCGCGGCTTCCTGTTTCTCGTGTGCAATCGCCCATGGTTAGTGGGATGACTGATGAGATGGTTAATGGTATGGCGGATGGAGCAATATCAGCTTGGCTATATATGGCAAATACGGTCGACAAGAAGCAAGCAAATGCTGCTACGCAATGGTGCAATGGAGGGGTGCCTAGCATCGTTTAGCTTCCTTTCGTCGGGTGTGGGATCTTAAGCAATGTGTACTCCATTATATTGTGGTTTTTATTCATAGTTTGATGTTGATAGTAGATGAATGTGGCTAAAGATGCACCGAGCAAGATTCTCTTGAGTGAATCGCCAGCGTAGCATTTTAGCGCGACAATCGGCAGAGCGCATTCGAAGCGATTACATAGGTTTATCAGTCGCGCAATGCTGACGAGCTGTGTATAGTTCAAGGCTTTTAACTTTCAATTTTTAGCATTGAATGCACAACAACTTTGCCCCTGCTGCTGTGGCAACAAGTACTAAGCAGCTTACACGAGCAGCTGATTTACCTGAGCAACTAATTTACCCGAGAAGCTATGAGTAACTATAACGCCGAAGACATTGAAGTATTAACAGGCCTGGACCCGGTAAAAAAACGCCCGGGCATGTATACCGACACCACTCGTCCCAACCACCTTGCGCAGGAGGTTATCGACAACAGTGTCGACGAAGCCCTGGCGGGGTACGCCAAAAAGATAGAAGTAGTACTGCACAAAAATCAGTCTATAACGGTCAATGACGACGGTCGCGGCATGCCGGTGGACATTCACCCCGAGCAGGGCAAGCCAGGGGTGGAAGTGATTCTCTCAACCCTGCATGCAGGGGGAAAATTTTCCGGTAAAAATTACCAATTCTCCGGTGGTTTGCACGGCGTGGGCATCTCGGTGGTAAATGCCTTGTCGGATGACTTGGAAGTGACTATAAAACGCGAAGGCCAGGTACATCGTATAGACTTTAAAAATGGTGACAAAACCACCGACCTTAGAGTTATCGACACCTGCGGCAAACGCAATACGGGTACCTCGGTGCGTTTTTCCCCCAATCCCAGTTACTTTGATTCCGCTAAGTTTTCGGTATTGCGACTGCGCCACGTGCTGCGTGCCAAAGCTGTACTGTGCCCAGGTTTGGAGGTGGTGTTTACCGATGAACAAACGGGCGACACCGACACCTGGTACTACGAAGATGGCCTAAAGGATTATTTAAGTGCCGCGACGCAGGGCTGGGAAACCCTTCCTAGTCAGCCCTTTATTGGCTCTTTTGCGGGGCGCTCGGAGGCAGCCGACTGGGCCATTCAGTGGCTCCCCGAAGGTGGCGAAGTGGTGCAAGAGAGCTACGTTAACCTTATTCCCACGGCGCAGGGCGGCACCCACGTTAACGGTTTGCGTACAGGCTTACTGGACGCGCTGCGCGAATATTGTGAAATGCGCAACCTGATGCCGCGCGGCGTTAAGTTAGCGCCTGAAGATATATGGGCCTACTGCTGTTTTGTGTTGTCGTCCAAGCTGCAAGACCCCCAATTTTCGGGGCAAACCAAAGAGCGCTTGTCCTCGCGCGAAGCGGCCACGTTTGTTTCGGGCATCGCCAAAGACGCCTTCAGTTTATGGCTTAGCAGTAATACTGCCGACGGCGATAAACTCGCCGATTTTTGTATTCACAACGCGCAAAAACGGGTGCGCTCCAGTAAAAAGGTGGCGCGTAAAAGAATCACCGCCGGCCCCGCCCTGCCGGGAAAATTGGCCGACTGCTCCTCGGATGACCCCGCCCGCGGCGAACTGTTTTTAGTGGAAGGTGACTCCGCTGGTGGCTCCGCCAAACAGGCGCGCGACCGCGAGTGTCAGGCCATAATGCCCCTGCGCGGCAAAATACTGAACACCTGGGAAGTTGACAGCAGTGAAGTATTGGCTTCGCAGGAAGTACACGACATCTCCGTCGCCCTCGGCATAGACCCAGGCGTAGACAACCTCGAACAGCTACGCTATCACAAAGTCTGCATACTCGCCGACGCCGACTCCGATGGTCTGCACATCGCTACCCTATTGTGCGCGTTATTCGTGCGCCACTTCACCTCGTTGGTGAAAGCCGGTCATGTATACGTGGCCATGCCACCCCTTTACCGCATCGACATCGGCCACGACGTGTATTACGCCCTCGACGACAGTGAAAAACAAGGCATATTGGACCGCATTGAAGCCGAAAAGAAAAAGGGCAAAGTCAACGTACAGCGATTTAAAGGTTTGGGAGAAATGAACCCTCTGCAACTGCGTGAAACCACCATGGCGGTGGACACCCGACGCTTGGTTCAATTAAGTATCGAAGACGGCGATGACACCAACCAATTACTTGATATGCTACTGGCCAAAAAGCGCTCCAGTGACCGCAAGGTTTGGCTGGAAGACAAAGGAAATTTGGCACAGATGGAGTGACGGGGTAGGTCGGAGTTGTTGGTTGGAAACGGTGGAGGCGGATTACATTCTTCACAATTAATCGAATAGCATTCGCGTCACACTTAAAATAATTGAACAGTGGCCAATCTACGGCCGTACTCGTAGGTTGGAAAAGGCGAAGCCGCCTTCCAACGGAGGGGAAAAGGTAAAGGCGTCTTCCCGCGATGTGGAAAACGTGAAGGTGCTTTCCAGCGGTGGGGAAAATGCGAAGCTGTTTGCTAAGACTCTATTTGGGGCGGGGCTGGAATGTCGGATGGCGCTTGCGCTGTTCGAATTGGATGACATGATGGAGATATACGCCAGTTATGAAGAGTTGGCTGAAATTATACGGCGGAGGTTTACTGAACCTCAAAATACTTTAAAAGAACTTTTCGGTCGACTAGTATTCAATATCCTGTGCGGTAACACGGACGATCACGCGCAAAATCACGCGGCTTTTTGGGATCGTGAGTATTTAACATTGACACCAGCTTATGGTATTTGTCCTCATAGTCGATCTGGAGGTGAGCCTTGTCAGGCAATGTTGATAAACGGTGACAACAATCTAAGCTTTCTGAAAAGCTGTGTAAATTCTGTTTTTCAATTTTTAATCCAAGAAAAAGAAGCCAAGGATATCATTGCAAATATGGTCCAGCTCATAGAAGAAAGCTGGGACAATGTTTGTGAAGAAGCGGAGCTTAGAGAGACTGACAAAAATCTTTTTTGGGAGAGGAGATTTTTAAATCCGTTTGCC
>JBLHGN010000187.1:0-7285 GCA_047616325.1 Lentisphaeria bacterium | reverse complement strand
CAAGACACTTTCACTAGAAATAAATTTATCGCCTGCTTTTTGCGCATATTTGTCGGCAAGATTCAACAATCGCCCCATATCCGGCGACATATGCACATCGCCCGTTGGGTTCTGAATTTTAGGCAGCCCCTCTAGTAGCTTGGCGAGCTCATTACGCAGGCCAACCAAGTCGAAACCCGCACTGGCAAGCAGCGGCCGAACTGACCCTCCGCGCTGATCGAGCATGGCTTGCAATACATGCACCGGCTCTAAATTGTTATGGTCGCGACCAACAGCAATCGACTGTGCATCAGACAAGGCTAGCTGCAGCTGATTGGTAAAACGATCTATTCGCATACAAAACCCTTATTAAAAATAGTTACTCATGAGTCAAAGGGAAACAAATTCCAATACCGATATCGAAAAGACGCTGATTTTACTATCGATAAAATCACTTTTTCTTTTATTGTTTCCAAAGCACCACAGGAAGTGTATACATCTAAAAACACCTCTAAAAAATTGGGGTAGATGACCAAAAAAGAAGCTCTGCGTTAGAGTAAAGCGTGTACGCGAGCTGATAACAAGCAAAACAAACGACGATTATTTTGTGTTCGGGGAGCTTATTCTAAGTTTGATTGTCAGAACAGCAGACTTGAGAAAGAGGAAAACCTGCAAGCCTTCCGAGCCTAGAGTTAGCACGAAAGTATATAGAACACAGCAGACAAGCAAATAAGGCGGCGTTCAAAATGCATGCACTCAACTCCTCGCACGTGAAACCACATTTATTCAGACGGCAAGCTCACGCTCTTGCTTGTTTGTTTTTTGTTTTTTCATCAACAGTAAAAGCAACGCCTCCGCCAGAACATAACATCATCCAATACAATCCAATACAATACAATACAATAGCTTAGTGCCAGTGGAGCGGCGTCTCTTTAAAGAGATAAGAGCAGTGCCACAGACAGAGTTTAGTCAATTCTCACGTGTATATATTGCGCCGGCTACCGTCACCTTTGATAAACGCTGGCTTAAACAATACAAACACGACGCTAGCCAGCGCTGCAAAAGCAAAATTCAAGAACAGTATGTGCGGGTGTTTAAAGAGCAGCTGGAAAAAGCTTTTTCGAAAGATGCACAGCTTGAAATTGTCAGAGAGGCGAGTGCTGTAACATCGGACGTACTTATAGTAAAACCCGCTGTCTACGATCTTTACATAAACGGACCCGACTTTAGTATAGCCGTTAATCAGTATGTACGATACGCAGGGCGAGCCTCAGCAAGTATTGAGCTACGCAGCTTCGACCAACAAATATTGGCGCTAATCACCGACAAAAGGGACACTATTATGCGAGCCGTCACAAAGCCGGAGAAAACTTCACGCGTTTTAAATTTGCGTGATTTCCGCTTTTTGATGCAGCGCTGGTCAAATCGATTGATTGAATACGTATCCGGAGAATAAGCTTTTTCGATGCTATTCAGATAGACTTTCGGCAACACGGGGATCACTTAATCGAGCCAAATAAGGCTTGCCATTCTGCCCGTGACACCGTCGCGGCGGTAGGAATAAAAGCGGACTCTATCGCTGTAAGTACAGTAATCGCCACCATAAACCCCTTTAATTCCAGCACCGTTTAGTTCGGCCCGCGCCAACCCGTATATGTCGGCAAAAAACTTGCCTTCACCACTTCCACGCTTAAAGGCCTTAGCTGAAGGCTCACTGTAAGGACGTTCTTTTTCCGCAGCGAGAAAGGCTTCAACAACATCCTCTCCCACCTCAAAATGGGTTTGCGAAATTGCCGGGCCCAGGTACGCATAGATGCGCTCGGGCCTCTGTTCGAAACGAGCAAGTGTTTGCTCAACAATTCCTGCCGCCAAACCTCGCCACCCTGCGTGAACAGCGGCCACCTGCTCGCCCTTATCGTCACACAACAGAATTGGCAGACAGTCCGCCGCCATTACTGCGCAAACACGTCTGCGTTCGCGAGTAATGGCCGAATCCCCCGCCACTTCAATGCAAGGGTCGCCGCTTAGATCAGCCACTTGTGTGCCGTGCACTTGCGTAAGCCACTCGATTTTGGCCCCCACATAACTCTCTAAATTGCCCCTATTCAGGCTTACAGATGCTGAAGCATCTCCCACATGCTCACCTAGATTGAAGTTAGCATAAGGCGCAAGGCTAACCCCACCGGTGCGAGTGGTAATTAAGCTGCGAATGTTATCAGGGCTTGGCCACTGCGGGGTAAGCATACTTAAAAATGCTCACTTATATACGCCAGCAATTCAGCGAAATCTTGCGGCAGCTCCGATGACCACTGGCAATACTCACTAGAAAGAGGATGGATCAAACCGAGCTTTTTCGCATGAAGGGCCTGCCGAGAAAAGTGTTCAAGGGGCAGCGATAGCGGCTGTGTTTTCAATTCCATGCTACTAAACTGCCTGCCGTAAAGGGCATCGCCAATCAAGGGGAAGCCCATGTGGGCCATGTGCACACGAATTTGGTGAGTACGACCCGTCTCCAGTTTGAGCTGGGCATGGGAGAGCCCAGCAAAAGACTCCAGCACTTCGTAGTGTGTCACGGCATGTTTGCCACCGCTACCAAGAACGGCCATTTTGGTTCTATGAACCGGGTGCCGGCCAATGGGCTGATCGATGATGCCCTTGCCTTGCAGCTCACCTCGGCAAACGGCCTGATACTCCCGCCTTACCGACTTATTCTGTAATTGGGACACAAGGCTTGTTTGAGACTCAAGAGTGCGCGCCACCACCATTAAGCCAGAAGTATCTTTGTCGAGACGATGAACTATGCCCGCACGTGGCAATTGACGAAGTTCGGGGTAGCGATAAAGTAAGGCATTTAACAAAGTGCCCTGCCAATTCCCCGCGCCGGGATGAACAACTAGCCCTACCGGCTTGTTGATTACCATCAGCGAGGCATCCTCATAAATTACGTCTAGCGCTATATCCTCCGCCTGCCATTCCCCCTCGCTCTGCAGCTGCGTCTCAAGCGCCAGGTGCTCTCCACCGGCGAGTTTGACATTCGGCTTAACGCTGCGACCATCTATGGTCAAATCGCCAGCTTTTATCCAGCTTTGAATGCGTGAGCGCGAATAATCGGGGAACAAATCAGCCGCCACCTGATCAAACCTGCAACCCGCCCTATCCGAAGGCACTCTGGCGTTAAGAGTTATAAGAGATGTCATTGTATTTGCGCTTAATGGTTATTACACTGTGCCCTTTTTGGGCATATGTCATGGGGCTCCACGATTGGTGCGACGTTACCACACTAGCCACACACCGTCATGAATCATTGCAGATAGATTCCGAGATATTGAGAGTACATTCATTAATGCAACCTTTACGTTTTATTATCGCCCTAAGTATTTTAATATCTTTGGCTGCGTGCAGCAGCAAAGACAAAAAACAAGAAATAGGGACCGAGCAAGTGGTCTACCAAAATGCCCAAAGGTTACTGACAAGCAGCAGCTGGGATTCTGCCATTGAGACGCTACAACTCCTAGAGGAGAACTTCCCTTTCGGTGTGTATGCGGAAAACGCACAACTCGAACTTATTTACGCTTATTTTCGCTCTTCCGATTACGATCTGGCAATTTCAGCAGCCGATCGCTTTATTCGCCTTCACCCGCAGCACCGCAATGTCGACTACGCCTATTACATAAAGGGGGTTGCTAGCTTTTACAATGAGTCGGCCATTACCACGGCTTTAATTTCAGATGTCACGATGCGCGATTCGGCTTCGGCAAAAGATGCATTTAGCTTTCTGTCACAACTCATTTTAAAGTACCCCAAGAGCCCTTACGCACTTGATGCCCAGCAACGCATGATTTACCTGCGCAACACCTTGGCTCGCTACGAAATCCATACTGCAAATTACTATTTTAAGCGCGGCGCCTATGTAGCCGCAGCAAACCGAGGGCGATTCGTGGTGGAAAATATGCAGGGCACTCCAGCGGTTCCCGATGGTCTAGCTGTAATGGCGCAAGCCTATTATTTGTTAAACATGCAAGATTTGGCAGATGATGCGGCCAAGGTCTTAGCCAGTAACTATCCACAGCACCCCACAATTAACAAAAAGGGCCGCTTTGACTACGAATACCAGCTGAAATCGCGTAAATCGTGGATGGACTTTTTAAGCTTTGGATTGTTGGACAAGCGGCCATTTATTAATTTCGATTCGCGAGAAATATTTAACCCTCAATACCAGCTGAAACAAGATGAAGTGGCCGCACCTCCCGCAGCTTAGCTCTTAGGGCAGAAACCAGCTCAAATCGTAAATGACACGCCACCCCTGGTAGCGTGTGAGAGCCCAACATCTTGTCGCTGCTTATTCCCCTATATGCCAGCCATTGGTAATTGGGTAGCGCCGATCTCTGCCAAACGCCTTTCTGCTTATGCGTATTCCTATTGGTGACTGACGACGCTTGTACTCATTTAAGTCGACCATCCTAACAACCTGCCGCACCTGATCGGTATCAAACCCGCGCGCCACAATGCCGTCGAAACTAAAATCTTGCTCAATATAGAGCTCTAAAATCTGATCGAGAATATCGTAGGCCGGCAGCGAATCTTCATCTTTCTGATCCGGCGCCAGTTCCGCTGAGGGTGGACGCGAGATAACTCGCTCGGGAATCACGTAGCTTAAGGTATTGCGATAATTGGCCAGTTTAAACACCAAGGTTTTAGGCACATCTTTTAACACGTCTAAACCGCCTGCCATATCGCCATAAAGTGTTGCATAGCCCACCGCCATTTCACTTTTGTTGCCCGTGGTAAGCACTAGGTAACCAAGCTTGTTAGACAGAGCCATTAGCAATACCCCTCGACTGCGTGCCTGAATATTCTCTTCTGTTTTGTCTGCTTGGGTGTCTTCAAATGCTTCAGACAAGCTTTCCACAAAGGCTTCGTAAATCGGCTCTATACCAATACTTCTATATTTAACGCCGAGCAATTCGGCCTCTTTCTGAGCATCGGTTTTACTCATATCTGAGGTATAACGAAAGGGCATCATCACCGCCTCAACTTTATCCGCGCCGATAGCGTCTACCGCGATGGCGAGGGTTAAGGCAGAATCTATTCCACCAGACAATCCGAGTACGGCGCCGCTAAATCTATTTTTATTGATGTAGTCTCGCACCCCTAGAACAAGGGCGTCGTACACGGTGGCCAGACCACCTTTCGATTCCGAAAGCGCTCGTGACTCGTGCTTGGGTAACAGCGTTTTTGTGACTCCGTCAAATGCCACATATTGAATCACCTCCTCAAACAACGGACTGCGGCAGACGATTTTACCTGTAGCGTCACATGCCATAGAGCCGCCGTCAAACACTAGCTCGTCCTGACCGCCCACTTGATTAACGTAAACAATGGGCGCGCATAAAGACTGCGCACTATGCGAAACCAGCACTTCGCGTTCCTTTTGTTTGTCTTGATGAAAAGGTGAGCCATTAAGATTAAGCAGCAGGTCGACGCCGAGCGCCTTCAAGTCTTCGATTGGGCCACCATCCCAAATATCTTCACAAATCGACAAGCCAATTTTTAGCTCGTTAATACTAAAAAAACCTACTTCAGAGCCCTCGCTGAAGTAGCGTTTTTCATCAAACACTTGATAATTGGGCAGACATTGTTTGGCATATTCGCAAATAACGCGCCCACTGTGTATCACACCGGCCATATTGTAGAGCTTACCATTCACCTTTTTAGGGTAACCGATCACCACATAGACAGAAAAACTCTGCTCACAAAGACCCTGGATTGCACTATTAACCCTAAATTCCAAGCTCGGACGTAAAAGTAGGTCTTCCGGAGGGTAGCCGGTTAGCGTTAATTCAGGAAATACAACAATATCGACTTTGCATTCTTGCTGCGCTTGCTTTACCGTTTCGGAGATTTTTGCACAATTACCTGTTATGTCGCCCACCAATGGGTTTATTTGCGCCATTGCTATATTCAATATTGACATATATTTCCTATACTCCAGTAGACTTGTCGCCAAAATGACATTTTGGTCGAATCGTTGGTAAAGAGCAAAATAAATTATCCCCAATATCGGATGCCACTGTGATTGTACGTCAAGACCCCCATAAATACCGAACACTTCGAGTCTACTTATTCTATCGCCTGGTATTGGCGGCTTTGCTGTATCTGATATTTTCTCTCAACATTGCTAAAGACCAATTTGGTGGCTTTTCTCCGCACTTATTTCAATGGTCAAGTCTGTGTTATGTACTCATAGCTCTGGCCTCATTGCGTCTATTAAGAGACAAGAATGCAGTCAACTCGACACACAAAATTGCCACCCTATTGGCCCTTGATGCTATCGTTTTAATTCTATTAATTCACGCAAGCGGAGGCTTGCAAAGTGGACTGGGCTACCTACTGGTTATAACTGCCGCCATAGCCAGTATGTTTTTACACCGCCAATTGGCCCTAGGTTTTACCGCACTTATCACTCTATTTCTCTTTGCAGAGGCCTTTTATATTTCCTCGGAAGGAGGCGACTTAACAAAATCTCTCTTTTCCGCGGGCACCCTCGGATTTTTAATTTTTATCACCTCGTTAACCTTTCTTTATTTAACCGAAAGAATTAAAACAAGCTCGCAAGAAGCGGAAAAACAAACGCGCTACGCAAAACAATTAGTGCAGCTAGCACAACACATTGTTACTAGAATGCGCACCGGCATCGTTGTGATAGACGAAGAGAATCGTATTGAGCTAATCAATGAATCTGCCTTGCAACTGTTAGATTTACCCTCAGAAGAACCCTATTTCGGGCAAGACATCTCTTTGCTAAGCAACCTCGCCGAAATAATATTAAAATGGCGAACCAACCCAGTCAGCGGCCTGCCCCAATTTCACACACTCAAGGCCGGGCATGAAATTCGAATTAACTTTGCCTCATTGACTGCACAAAACTCCAACAAAACCATTTTATACCTCGAGGATTACCGTGCGCTTATGCAACAGGCACAGCAACTTAAACTTGCGTCTCTTGGACGCCTAACAGCCAGCATTGCCCATGAGGTAAGAAATCCCTTAGGTGCTATATCCCACGCGGCCCAGCTTTTATCCGAATCCGACAATATTAAAGACATAGACCTGCGTTTTACAGAAATAATCGTGCAACACTCCGCGAGGGTGAACCAAATTATCGAAAACACCTTAGCCCTTTCGAAGCGAAAAGAACCCAAGGCCGAGTTGCTAGAGCTGAGCGAATGGATTCCTGAATTTATTGAGGAATACAGCACGGCAAAAACCTGTAAGATCCATTACATTAACAGGGGTGCTCACCCAC